>CABSUD010000010.1:0-13893 GCA_902480795.1 uncultured Collinsella sp.
GAAGTTCAATTTCAAAGCGCCGTTGGAGGTGTTCGCGAAGTCAATCGTCCAGCCGATGATGTATCTCTCGGTTGCCGGCATCCTGCTCATCGTGGGCATCATTCTGACCAACAAGACCATCTGCGCTTTGGTCCCCGTACTGGGCTCCGGTCCGTTCCAGCTTGTGGGCGCCGTTGTCTATCAGTCGCTGATGTTTATCATCAACAACCTCTCGATTCTGTTCTGCGTGGGCATCGCCGGCGCCATGGCAAAGAAGAACAAGGGCCATGCTTCGCTGATCGCCCTGATGTCGTTCTTCCTGTTCCTGCAGGCTAACAACATCGTGCTCAACGCCACCGGCTCTCTTGCCGATGCGAGCGGCATGCTCGGTCTTACCGGAACCGGCCAGGCCACCGTTATGGGCATCCAGGTGCTCGATACCGGCGTGTTTGGCGGCATCATCCTTGGTTGCATCACCGGTGCCGTGTTCAACAAGTACTCGAACAAGCAGTTCCCCATTGCCCTTTCGATGTTCTCGGGCGTTCGCTTCCCGTTCCTGATCATGATCATCATTTCCTGGATCATGGGCGCTGGCTTCTGCATCGTTTGGCCTCCGGTTCAGGGTGCCATCTCCTCCGTTGCCGGCATCATTAAGGAGTCGGGCAACATCGGTCTGTTTATCTACGGCATGCTCAACAAGCTGCTCGTTCCCACCGGTCTGCACCACCTCATCTACACCCCGTTCCAGTTCTCCGATGTGGGCGGCACCCTTACGCTGGGTGATCAGGTTATCGCCGGCGCTTATCCCATCCGTGTTGCCGAGATGGCAATGACGGGCCAGCCCTTCTCCGATAGCACCTACTTCAACAGCTACACCTTCAACAACTTGTGGCCCTACATCGGTATCGGTCTCGCCTTTATCTTCACCGCTTACAAGGGGAATAAGGATAAGACCAAGGCCGTTATCATCCCGCTGATCATCACCGCCGTGCTCTCCTGTGTCACCGAGCCCATGGACTTCCTCTTTGTCTTTGCCGCTCCCGTGCTCTTTGTCGTTCACTCGGTTCTTTCCGGTATCTTCCTGGTCCTGCTCAAGGTCCTCTCCGTGCCCGCTTCGACTGCAGGCGGCATCATCAACATCGTGGTCTCCAACCTGGTCCTGGGTGTCGATAAGACCAACTGGCCGATGATGCTCGTGCTCGGAGTCGTCAACGCCGCGCTGTACTTCTTCCTCTTCACCTTCCTTATCAAGAAGCTCAACCTCCACACGCCTGGTCGCGAGGAGGAGTCCGAGCTCGCCGAGTCCGTTGCCGAGGGCGAGGCCGCCGCGTCTGTTGCGGTGAAGCAGGGCGCTGTTGCCGCGGCTCCCGCAGAGGGCGTCGATGCAGGTATTGCCGACCTGGTCGCAGGTCTTGGCGGCAAGGACAACATCGAGGAGCTCGAGAACTGCTTTACGCGTCTTCGCGTGAACGTTAAGAACCCGGACCTCATCGATGAGAACCTCATCAACCACGTGCCCAACAGCGGCATCAACCGCAACGGCAACAATATCCAGATCATCTTTGGCATGAAGGTCGCCGATGCGCGACAAGGTCGAAAACGCAATTGAGAAGGAGCAGTAAACAATGATCATTACTCTGTGTGGTGGCGGATCCACCTTTACCCCCGGCATCGTCAAGTCCATCGCCCTGCGCAAGGACGAGCTCGACGTTGACGAGATTCGTCTGTACGACATCAACGAGGAGCGCCAGCGCAAGATCGGCGTGCTCGTGGACTGGATTTTGCACGAGGACCTCGGCCTGGACATCAAGCTCACGGTGACCACCGACAAAGAGACGGCTTTTACGGATGCCAGCTTCGTGTTTGCCCAGATGCGCGTGGGCGGCTACGCCATGCGCGAGCAGGACGAGAAAATTCCGCTGCGTCACGGCTGCGTGGGTCAGGAGACTTGTGGTTGCGGCGGCCTTGCCTACGGCATGCGCACCATCTTCCCCATGGTCGAGCTGATCGATGACGTTGAGAAGTACGCCAAGAAGGACTACTGGATTCTCAACTACTCCAACCCTGCCGCCATCGTCTCCGAGGGCTGCCGCGTGCTGCGTCCCAACGCTCGCATCATCAACATCTGCGACATGCCGATCGCAATCATCGACGTGGTTTGCGCCGCGCTCGATATCGACAAGAAGGATGTCGAGTACGATTACTTTGGCCTCAACCACTTTGGTTGGTTCACCTCGATCCGCCACAAGGGCGAGGAGGTGCTCCCGCAGCTGCGCGAGTACATCAAGGAGCATGAGATTCTGCTGCCCGATTCCTACCTCAAGGGCATGGGCTCGCTCATGGCAAAGAAGCCCGAGGAGACCGCCGACGAGCATCCCGAGCAGAACCGCCACACTAAGGGCAGCTGGTACTACGTCTGGAAGGGCGAGTACGAGATCATGGAGTGCTTCCCGGAGTACCTGCCCAACACGTATCTGAACTACTACCTGCAGCAGAAGGAGTTCGTCGAGCACTCCAACCCCGAGCGCACCCGTGCTAACGAGGTTGAGGAGACGCGCGAGAAGAACCTCTTCGACGGTATCGATCACTACGAGAAGACGGGCGAGATCGACGAGAGCACGTTCTATGCGGGCAGCCACGGCGACTGGATTGCCGATCTGGCCATCGCTCTGAAGAACGACACCAAGCAGCGCTTCCTGGTCATTTGCGAGAACAAGGGCGCTATCCCCAACATGCCCTACGACGCTATGGTCGAGCTGCCTGCCTACATTGGCAAGAACGGCCCCGAGGTCATCAGCCGCGACAACATTCCTCTGTTCCAGCAGGGCCTCATGATGCAGCAGCTGAATTCCGAGAAGCTCGTGGTCGAGGCTACGATCGAGGGTTCGTACGAGAAGGCGCTCAAGGCCTTTACGCTGAACAAGACCGTGCCGTCGATGAAGGTCGCCAAGGAGGTTCTCGACGACATGATCGAGGCCAACAAGGGTTACTGGCCCGAGCTTAAGTAAAAGCAACAGGGTCGCTGACCGCATACCATGAGCAATGCCCCGTCCACGTGATTGCGTGGGCGGGGCATTGTCATTTGGTAACGCGTTTTATCAAATATGGCATTTATCTGCGGTAATGTTCTATTTCACCGCTGAGGGTCGCATTTTATACCGCCTGCCGAACCGTGTGGAGACCTAACAACTTTTTAGCTCAGTGTTGTGCGTGTAGCAATTTCGCCCGGCCTCGCCTCCGGGCTGCCACATGAGAGGGGATCTTATGGCACGACTGCACGTAATGGAACGCAGCCACGCTCAGGCCGTCATGGACGACCTGCACGATGCGCTCGGACGTCGTCTGGCGGTGAGCTCGCTCGCTCCGTGTCCCGTTGAGTTTACGGCAGCGCTCGTCAACCTGTGCTCCACCCAGAGCTGCGGCAAGTGTACGCCCTGCCGCGTGGGCCTGAGCGCGCTGAGCGATCTGCTCGCCGACGTGCTCGAAGGGCGTGCCGATGAGTCCACGCTCAACCTGATTGAGCGCACGGCCCGCGCCATCTATCTTTCGAGCGACTGCGCCATCGGTTACGAGGCCGGCGCCATGGCGCTTACGGCTATCCGCGGTTTTCGCGACGATTTTGAGCACCACATCCGCGAGCACTCCTGCGGCTTTGACCGCGAGGCCCGCGTCCCGTGCGTCTCGGGCTGCCCGGCGCACGTCGACATTCCCGGTTATATTTCGCTGGTCGAGGCCGGCCGCTATTCCGATGCCGTCAAGGTCATCCGCAAGAACAACCCGCTGCCGCTCGTTTGCGGCCTGGTGTGCGAGCATCCCTGCGAGATGCACTGCCGTCGCGGCATGGTCGACGATCCCATGAACATCCTCGCCCTGAAGCGTTTTGCCGTTGAGCACAGCGACCTCAACGATTACAAGCCCAGCGTGGCCGACAACACCGGCAAGCGCATCGCCGTGATTGGCGGCGGCCCGGCTGGCCTTTCCTGCGCCTACTACCTGGCCGTGATGGGCCATAAGGTGACCATCTTTGAGCAGCGTCACCACCTGGGCGGCATGCTTCGCTATGGCATTCCCAGCTACCGTCTGCCACGCGAGCGCCTGCAGGCCGAGATCGACTGGATCTTGAGCGCCGGCATCGACGTGGAACTCGACCACTCCGTCAACGGCGAGGAGCTTGCCCGCCTGCGCGACGAGTTCGATGCCGTCTACCTGGCCATTGGCGCCCACAGCGATAAGAAGCTCGGCCTTCCGGGCGAAGAGGCGCTCGGCGTGGAGTCGGCCGTCAAGATGCTGCGTGCCATCGGCGACGACGAGCTGCCCGACCTAAGCGGCCAGCGCGTGTGCGTCATCGGCGGCGGCAACGTTGCCATGGACGTGGCACGCTCTGCTGTGCGCTGTGGTGCCGAAAAGGTAAGCATCGTCTACCGCCGTCGCATCTGCGACATGACGGCCCAGGACGCCGAGATCGCCGGTGCCCAGGCCGAGGGCTGCGAGGTGCTGGAGCTGACAGCCCCGCTCGCCATCGAGACGGGTGAGGACGGTCGCGTGAACGGCCTGCGCGTGCAGCCGCAGATTATCGGTGAGCCCCGCCGCGGTCGTCCGGCTCCGCGTGCCGCCGCCACGCCCGAGCGCGTCATCCCCTGCGAGCGCGTGTTCGTCGCCATTGGCCAGGACATCGATTCCAAGCCGTTTGAGGAGATGGGCATTGCCTGCAAGTGGGGCTGCATCGTCACCGATTCGGACGGCGCCGTGCCCAACTTTGATGGCCTCTTTAGCGGCGGCGACTGTCAGACCGGCCCCGCCACCGTCATCCGCGCCATCAATGCCGGCCGCGTGGCTTCGGCAAACATCGACCGCTACCTGGGCTTCGACCACAAGATTAAGCTCGACGTGGAGCTGCCGACCGTTCAGTTTAAGGGCAAGCATGAGTGCGGCCGCTGCGAGCTGGGCGAGCGCGAGGCCGGCGAGCGTATTCACGATTGGAATCTGGTCGAGCAGGGTCTCACCGAGCAGGAGGCGCGCCAGGAGGCGAGCCGCTGCCTGCGCTGCGACCACTTTGGCTTTGGCGCGTTCCGCGGAGGGAGGAACCTGGAATGGTAGAGCCCAACAAAACCACCGCCAGCGACAACACCGAAAACGGAGCGCACAATATGGTCAAGCTCACTATCGATAATTGCGAGGTCGTGGTACCCGAGCACACCACGATCCTGGACGCAGCCAAGTCCGTCGGCATTCAGATTCCCACCCTGTGCTATCTGCGCGACCTGAACGAGATCGGCGGCTGCCGCGTGTGCGTGGTCGAGGTTGAGGGCTGCGACCAGCTGGTTGCAGCCTGCAACAACTACGTGCTCGACGGCATGGTGGTGCACACCAACAGCCCCAAGGCCCGCGAGGCCCGTCGCACCAACGTGCAGCTGCTGCTGTCCCAGCACGATTCGCAGTGCACGAGCTGTGTGCGCAGCGGCAACTGCAACCTGCAGACCATCGCCAACGATCTGGGCATTTTCTACCTGCCGTATCAAAAGCACTTGACGGGCGAGGGCTGGGATTTCGATTTTCCCATCATCCGCGAAAACGACAAGTGCATTAAATGCATGCGCTGCATCAAGGTGTGCGAGAGCGTGCAGGGCCTAGGGATTTGGGACCTGACCAACCGCGCCACGCATACCGCCGTGGGTACCCGCGGGCGCGCACCGATCGGCAAGACCGATTGTGTCGCATGCGGCCAGTGCATCACGCATTGCCCAACGGGCGCGCTGCGCGAGCGCGACGACACCGAGACCGTGTTCGATGCTCTCGCCGATCCCGACAAGATCGTGCTGGTGCAGATCGCGCCTGCCGTGCGCAGCGCCTGGGGCGAGGAACTCGGCATCCAGCGCGAGGAGGCCACCGTCGAGCGTCTGGCCTGCGCACTGCGCCGCGTTGGCTTTGAGTACGTGTTCGACACCGATTTCTCGGCCGACCTCACCATTATGGAGGAGGGTTCCGAGCTGCTCGAGCGCCTAGGCGCCGCCGCTAAGGGCGAAGGCGACAGCCGCGGCTGGCCCATGTTTACGAGCTGCTGCCCGGGTTGGGTGCGCTTTGTGAAGGCGCGCTATCCGGAGTTTGTCGACAGCCTGTCCACGTCCAAGTCGCCGCAGCAGATGTTCGGCGCCATCGCCAAGACATATTACGCCAAGGTGCTGGGCGTTGAGCCCGAGCGCTTGTTCGTGGTGTCCGTGATGCCGTGCACGGCCAAGAAGGCCGAGTGTGCGCTGCCGAGCATGGTGGGCGAGGACGGCACGCCCAACGTGGACGTTGCGCTGACGGTGCGCGAGATGGTGCGCATGATCCGCGCGAGCCACGTGAGTGTTGACACGCTGGTCGAGGAGCCGCTCGATACGCCGCTGAGCTTTGGCACGGGCGCGGGTGTGATCTTTGGCGCCACGGGCGGCGTGATGGAGGCCGCCGTGCGCTCGGCGTATTACCTGGTGACGGGCGAGAACCCCGATGCGGACTTCTTTACTGACGTGCGCGGCCTGGACGGCTGGAAGGAAGCCGCGGCCGATATCGAGGGCACCAAAGTGCGCGTCGCCGTGGTGCACGGGCTGGGCAACGCCGCCCGCCTACTCGACGCGATTCGCGACGGTCGTGCGAGCTATGACTTCGTTGAGGTTATGGCGTGCCCCGGCGGCTGCGTCGGTGGCGGCGGTCAGCCCATCCATGACGGCTGCGAGCTGGCGGCCGAGCGTGGTCAGGTACTCTGGGGCCTGGATGCGAACGCCGAGATTCGCTTCTCGCACGAGAATCCCGATGTCCAGGCTTGCTACCGCGAGTTCTTGGGCGAGCCGCTCTCGCCGCTGGCCGAGGAGTTGCTGCATACCGACCATCACGCCTGGTCGATGCCCAACGAGGGGGCGTGCTAGCCATGCGTGTGTTTGATGTTGAGATGTCGCGCCGGGGGTTTGCCTCGGCGCTCGCCGTGGGCGCCCTGTCGCTCGCGCTGGCTGGCTGTGGCGGCGGGTCTGCCGGGGCCGGGTCTGCCGCGGGCTCGGCTGCCGGGTCTGTCGCTGACGGTGCCGCTGCCGAGTCGGTCGAGGTGCACGTCGCCTCGCTCAAGGGGCCGACCTCGATTGGCCTGGTGCAGTTTATGGACCAGGCTGCCGATGGCGAGACGGACAATGAGTTCGACTTTGCGATCAACACTGCCGCCGACGAGATCGCGCCCAAGGTGATTCAGGGCGATATCGACATTGCCTTGGTGCCGGCCAACGTGGCGAGCGTGCTCTACAACAAGACCGAGGGCGCGGTGCAGGTCATCGACATCAACACGCTGGGCGTGCTGAACGTGGTGACGGGTAACGCGAGTGTGGCCTCGTTTGGCGATCTGGCGGGCCATACTGTCTACATGACGGGCAAGGGCACCACGCCGGAGTACGTCATGAGTTACCTGCTGGAGCGCGCGGGCCTGACCGGCCAGGTGGCGCTTGAGTTTAAGAGCGAGCCCACCGAGGTGCTGTCGGCGTTGCTTGCCGATCCGTCTGCCGTGGGCGTGCTGCCCGAGCCGTTCAAGACCGCTGCCATCGCAAAGAGCGAAGGCAAGCTGTCGGCTCCGGTAAGTCTGACCGATGTGTGGGATGAGCTGGCAAGTGACACGGGTTCGCGCCTGCTGACGGGCGTGACCGTGGTGCGCCGTGCCTTTGCCGAGGAGCATCCCGAGGCCGTGGCGGAATTCCTGAGCTGCCATGCTGCGAGCGTTGAGGCCGTGAACGCGGCGCTGGCGGACTGGGCTCAGGCCGTGGTCGATGCGGGTATCGTGGATAACGCCGCGATTGCCGAAAAGGCGATTCCCGGGTGCATGCTCGTGTGCCAGACGGGGAAGGATATGAAGGCGGCGCTCGGTGGATACCTGCAGGTGCTGGCCGATGCGGACGCGAGCGCCGTGGGCGGCAAGCTCCCGGCTGACGATTTCTACTACATGGAGTAGCCCGTGCGTGCGTTTGCTCGACACATGACAGAGCGTATGAAGGCGGTGGCGGCAGCAGGTGCCGTTGCCGCCTTTTGGCTTGCCGTGTGGGTGCTGATGGCGGGTTTCGTGGCGCAGCCGTTGATTTTGCCGGGGCCGGGCGCTGTCGTGGTGGCGTTGCTGCGGCTGGTGTGCGATGTCGGCACGTGGGCGATTCTGGCGGGCTCGGGTGCGCGGATTCTAGGCGGTTTGGCGCTTGCCGCGGTGTGCGGCGGCGTGATGGCGGGAGCCTCGGTGCGGTCGCGGACGTTTGCCCGCCTGGTGGCGCCGGCGCTTTCGTTTGTTAAGGCGACACCGGTTGCCTGCGTGGTGGTCCTGCTGCTCATTTGGTTGGGGTCGGCGCGCGTGAGCATTGCGGCGGTCTTTTTGATGGCGCTGCCGGGCGTATATTTTTCGCTGGTCGAGGGCTTGGCGCAAGTGGATAAGCCGCTGGAGCAGATGTTTCGTCTGCATGGCGTGCGGGGTTGGCGTCTGTTTTGCGCCCACACCTGGCGCGAGGTCCTGCCGTTTGTGCTTTCGTGCGCCCGCGCTGTGATCGGCATGAGCTGGAAGGCCGGCGTGGCGGCGGAGCTGATCGGCATGGCGGCGGGCACCGTGGGTGAGCGCATCTATCAGGCAAAGCTGTTGATCGAGACGGCTGATCTGCTGGCGTGGACCGTGCTGGTCGTTGCCGCCTCGTGGGCGTGTGAGCGCGTGCTGGTGTGGTCGCTGCGGGTTTCGGGACCCGTGGCATGGCGTGTTGCCGTGCGGGCGCATGGACATGGACTGCGCGGGCGTGCGGGGGCCGCGAGCGATGGCGCTTCGGCGGAGCTTGCGCTTGCCGTGGGCGATCGCGCGCCCTGGGCGCCGGCGCTGGGCGGTCTGGTGCTTCGTGTGCCCACCGGCGGGCGTACCTGCGTGATGGGCGCCTCGGGGGTGGGCAAGTCGACGTTGCTCGCGCTAGCGGCGGGGGAGTGCGCACCGTGCTCGATGGTGTTTCAGGATGCACACTTGGTCGAGTCCGCCTCGGCGCTGGATAACGTGCTGGTGTGCGCCGATGCGCGTGTGGATGCTTCGAGCGCCGCGGCATTGCTGCGCCTGCTGGTGCCGGGAATCGATGTGCATGCTCGCGTGGCCGAGCTTTCGGGCGGGCAGCGCCGTCGCGTCGAGATCGCTCGAGCCCTGCTGTGCCCGGGCGGCGCCGTCATTCTGGATGAGCCCTTTACCGGTTTAGATACCGCTGCGCGCGACGCATGCGCCGAGGTCGTGCTCGACTTGCTCGACGGCCGCATGCTGCTGCTTGCTACGCACGATGCCGCTGACGCTCGGGCTCTCAATATCTCGGACATCATCACGCTCTAAATACTAACTCAGCAACAAAATGATTCGTTTTCCTCCGTCCTAATGGGGTCGGGTGTGGTATTCTATCTGCGGGGTAATACTTAGGATTACCAAGTAATACCAACGCCGCAGAAACAAACTCCGGATGCGGGCCAATCGGGTTGCCTTCACAGCCCGTCGCCCAGCCGCGTGGCCCGCATCTATCCGCACTACCGTCGTTTCAAAAAGGAAGCGCCATGGCAGAACACATGACCCCGGTTGTCGCGAAGGTCTTGCCCGAGGAAAAGGCGGCCTTCGCGGCGGCAACCCAGCTCGTGGGTACCACGCCGTCCAACGCCATCCGCATGTTTATCGCCGCGTTCAATCGCTGCGGCACCTTCCCGTTCGACATCTCGCCCAGCGGGGCCTTTGGCACTGCGCCCGATTCTTATCAATAAGTGATCCGTTTTCCTCCGTCCCCATGGAATCAGCTCTCTGCCGAGTTGTGGTAGAACTAGGGAACGGTTTTGAGGAGGTTGGCATGCTCAATGCGATAGCGTGGGCGCTTGCCTGTTTTGGCGTTGTCGCTGCCGATATAGCCCTGAGCGTGGTTCTGTTTTCTGTTCTCGATGCCGTGTCGGCGCTGACGGGCTATCCGATCGACAATCTCGATATCCAATGGTTCCAGGCCGCCGCTCAGACGGCGTCGTTTTTGATGGCGCTGCTGTGGTGGCGTTATCTGTGGCCGCGCTCGTTTATGGCGCGCCGGCAAGGCGAGCACCCGCTCGGTGGGGGAGCAGGCGCGGCATGGAAGCGCATCGTCTGCGTTGTCGTGATCGGCCTGTCCATGCAGGTGGTCATTAGCTACCTATGCGACGGCGTGCTGTCGCTGCTGCCCGAGGTCGCGGCAGACTATAGCGAGCTCGTCGAGGAAACGGGCATGGGCGATACCGGCCTTCTTGCCGTCCTGACCACGGTGCTCGGCGCGCCGTTTTGCGAGGAACTGCTGGTGCGCGGCATCATCTTTGAGTTTTCGCTGCGCGCGTTTAATCCACAGTGCCGTTCGCTCTGGAAGCGCCGGCGCCGCGCGAACGCGCAGGACGGCGCCATAGTGCCCTGGGCGGCCCCAAGCACGTGGGGTATCGCCGCGGCAATCGTGCTGCAGGCGGCCATCTTTGGCTTTATGCATATGAACTGGGTGCAGGGCTGCTATGCGGGCGCTGCCGCCCTCATTTTTGGTTGGGTGCTCGTGACGACCGGAAAGCTCCGCTACACGATCTTGCTGCACTTTGCCTTTAATGCCGGGTCGTATCTCATGACGTTGCTCTGGTTTGTGAACACGCCGTTCGACGTTGTGGTCACGGTTGGCATCGCCGGCGTCATCCTCGTTGAGGCAATGCGCTCGCTGCGCCATGCGTGTGGGATGGACGCAGCGAGTGCACCACTGCCCTAGTTGCGACGTCCGCCGCCGTTGGCGCCCTGGCGCCCCTGTGCCGCGCGATTGCGACCGGCAGTGTTCTGCGCGCGGGACATACCGCCGTATCCCTTGCTGCCCTTAGACCCCTTGCCGGCACCACCAGCGCCACCGTGGGCCTTGCCGCCCTTCTTGCCGGTCCCATGTCCGCCGCCAGCAGACGTCTCGCCCGGGCGCGGCGGTACGGGACGGATCAGGCAATGCTTGGTGTAGCCGATCAGATCTCGGCGGCCGGCCTTTTCCAGCGCCTCGCGCACAAGCTTGTAGTTCTCGGGCTTGCGGTATTGGATGAGCGCACGCTGCATGGCCTTTTCGTGTGGGTCGCGCGCCACGTAGATCGGCTGCATGGTGCGCGGATCCACGCCAGTGTAGTACATGCAGGTCGACATGGTGGACGGCGTGGGGTAGAAGTCCTGCACCTGCTCGGGCATGTAGCCCATGTCGCGCACGGCTTCGGCAAGGTCCACGGCTTCCTTCATCGTCGAGCCGGGGTGGCTCGAGATCAGATACGGCACCACGTACTGCTTGAGTCCGTACTCGCGGTTCAAGCGTTCAAATTTACGGCAGAATGCGTCGTAGACAGCTCGGCTCGGCTTGCCCATCACGGACAGTACCGCGTCGCTCACGTGCTCGGGCGCTACGCGCAGCTGGCCCGAGACATGGTGTTCCAGCAGCTCGCGTAAAAACTCGTCCGAGGCATCGGCCATGGTGTAGTCAAAACGGATGCCGCTGCGCACGAAGACCTTCTTGACGCCCGGCAGCTGGCGCAGGTCGCGCAACAGCTGCGTGTAGCCGCTTTCGTCGACTACCATGTTCTTGCACACGCTCGGCCACAGGCAGCGCTTGTTCTTGCACACGCCGTGCTTGAGCTGCTTGTCGCAGGCAGGGCGGCTAAAGTTTGCCGTCGGTCCGCCCACGTCGTTGATGTAGCCCTTAAACTCGGGATCGCGCGTGAGCAGCTCGGCCTCGCGCATGATCGAGTCGTGGCTGCGCATCTGCAACACGCGGCCCTGGTGGAAGGTAAGGGCGCAAAACGAGCACTCGCCAAAACAGCCGCGGTTGGAGCTAATGGAAAACTTGATCTCGGCAAAGGCTGGCACGCCGCCCGCCGCGTCGTAGTCGGGATGCCAATCGCGTGCGTAGGGGAGTTCGGCAACCTCGTCCATCTCGTCGGTGGTGAGTGTTGCCGACGGCGGGTTCTGCACCACGTACACGCTGTTGGGATATGGCTCTACCAAGCGATGGCCGGTGATAGGGTCCATATTTTGCTGCTGCACGTTAAAGCTGCGGGCGTAGTTGAGCTTGTCAGCGGCAAGGTCGTCCCAGCTGGGCAGCAGGTCGTAGTCGTAGACCTCGTCGAGCGAACCCGTGCGGTAAACGGTGCCGTTGATATAGGTGATCTGATCGACGGGCAGCCCCGCGTCGAGCGCGTCGGCGATCTCGACAATCGCGTGCTCGCCCATGCCGTAGATGAGGATGTCGGCGCCCGAGTCGAGCAGCACCGAGCGCTTGAGCTTGTCCTGCCAGTAGTCGTAGTGGGCCAGGCGACGCAGGCTTGCCTCGATGCCACCGATAATGATGGGGGCGTCCTTAAACGTCTGGCGGATGAGGTTGCCGTAGACCGTGACGGCTCGGTTGGGACGGCGCCCCTCCTCGCCACCGGGGGTATAGGCGTCGGTGCGGCGGCGGTGCTTGGTCACCGAATAGTGGTTGACCATGGAGTCCATGTTGCCGGCACTGACGAGAAAGCCCAGGCGCGGCTCGCCGAGCACGGTGATGCTGGTGGGGTCGGTCCAGTCGGGTTGGCAGATGATGCCCACTTTGTAGCCGTGCGCGTCGAGGACGCGGCTGATGATGGCCATGCCAAAGCTGGGATGGTCCACATAGGCGTCGCCGCAGATGTAGACAAAGTCGCACTGGTCCCAGCCGCGTGCATCCATGTCGGCTCGACTGACGGGGAGGAATTTATCGCGGCCCGGGCGCCAGGGGCGGGCGGGCGTCGCTTGGGAATGCTTGGTGCGGGCGACCGTGGCCTGCGCCTTGCCGCCGCGCTTTTGCTGCTGGCCCTGTTTGCCCTGCTGACTGCGCTGGTTGTTCTGAGCGTGCTGAGGCTTTTTTGCCACGATCCCTCCCGGTGTCTGTATGCTGCACGTAATTGTAACCAGTCTTTTTGGGACGGGGCTAAAAAGACTGGTGGAGTACACGAGCCGGCGGATCGGCGTGTCGATGCGGGTGCCGGCGCCGCGCCCGCTGTTTGTTTCCAGACTGTGTATCTGCGCGTTGGAGAACCCGTCTCGCGCGCACGCCATGTTGTCAATGGGTTACAGTATGAACGGCGGTTATGTTTCCGCCAACGCACGAGAGAGTCGTCAACAAGGAGGATGCACGACGATGCAGCGTGCCAAACAGATATCGGAGTCTATTGAGCTGGGCATCATCTTGGCGCTCGCCGGTGGCTTTATGGACGTGTATTCGTACATTGGGCGCGACCATGTTTTCGCCAACGCGCAGACGGGCAACATCCTGCTCGTGGGTGTAAGCATCTCGGAGGGCAACTGGCAGCTGGCGGGACGCTATTTCTTCCCCGTGGTGTCGTTTGCCGTGGGCATTATGCTTGCCGACCTGGTTCACGAGCGGTTCGGCAGCGTGATTCACTGGCGCCAGGTGACGGTGTTTTTTGAAGCCGTCATCTTGCTGGGCGTGAGCTTTATCCCCGGTGGCGGTTACAACCTGCTCGCCAACTGTCTCACTTCGTTTGCCTGCGGTATGCAGGTCGAGAGCTTCCGCAAGATTCACGGTCACGGTATCGCTACGACCATGTGCATCGGCAACTTGCGCAACGCGCTGCAAAACGTGGACGATTACATCATCACCCACAGGCGCGGCTTTTTGGAAAACGGCCTGCTGTACTTTGGCGTGATCTTTACCTTTGTGTTTGGCGCCGTACTGGGCAACTGGTGTATTGAGCGCATGGGGCTGCACGCCATCGTCGTGGCGAGCTTGCTGCTGTTTGTCGCGTTTGCCATCATGTTCATCGACCGCGAGCGCGACTTGCGTTTTCGCTGGAAGGTTGCGGCCGAGGCTTGGAAAGAGGGCTGTCGAAGGTAACCGAATGCGGCAAAGGGGTTGTCCCTTTGCC
>CABSUD010000011.1:0-13871 GCA_902480795.1 uncultured Collinsella sp.
CTCAATCAGACGCATGACCTCATCGGCCAGGTCGAGCGCGCCCTCGCCGCCCTTGGCCCAGACCTCGGAAAGCTTAACGTTGACGCCGAGCTTCTGGCACTCGGACTCGATGAGAGCAAGCTCAGCCTCGGTGTCCGTCGGGAAACGGTTGATGGCGACCACGCAGGGCAGACCATATACGTTCTGGATGTTGTCGACGTGACGCAGCAGGTTGGGCATGCCAGCCTTGAGTGCCTCGAGGTTCTCCTCGTTGAGATCGGCCTTGGCGACGCCACCGTTGTACTTCAACGCACGAGCGGTCGCGACGATCACGACGGCGCTGGGGCGAACGCCCGTCATGCGGCACTTGATGTCGAGGAACTTCTCGGCACCCAGATCGGCACCGAAGCCGGCCTCGGTAATGGCAACATCGCCAAAGCGCATCGCCATACGCGTGGCCATGATAGAGTTGCAGCCGTGGGCAATGTTGGCGAAGGGACCGCCGTGGACAAACGCGGGCGTGCCCTCGAGCGTTTGCACCAGGTTGGGCTTGAGCGCGTCCTTAAGCAACGCGGCCATGGCACCCTGGGCCTTGAGGTCGCGGGCACGGACGGGCTCGCCGGCAAAGCTGTAGCCGACGACAATCTCACCCAAGCGTTCCTTGAGGTCGTTGATGCTCGTAGACAGGCACAGGATTGCCATGACCTCGGAGGCGACGGTGATATCGAAGCTGTCCTCGCGCGGCACGCCCTGGGCCTTACCGCCAATGCCGTCGATGACGTGGCGCAGCTGACGGTCGTTCATATCGACGACGCGCTTCCAAGTGATGCGCTTAACGTCAATACCGAGCTGATTGCCCTGCTGGATGTGGTTATCGAGCATGGCGGCCAGCAGGTTGTTGGCAGCACCGATAGCGTGGAAGTCGCCGGTAAAGTGCAGGTTGATATCCTCCATGGGGATCACCTGAGCCCAGCCGCCACCGGCAGCACCGCCCTTAACGCCAAAGACGGGGCCGAGCGAAGGCTCGCGCAGGGCCACGGCACTCTTGACGCCGCGGCGACGCAGGCCATCGGCCAGACCGATGGTCGTGGTGGTCTTGCCCTCGCCCGCAGGCGTTGGGTTGATAGCGGTCACGAGAACGAGCTTGGCCTGGTGATCAGTCGGCTCGTTGAGCAGTGAATAGTCGACCTTAGCCTTGTCGAAGCCGTACGGAATAAGGTGCTTAACGTCGACGCCGGCGTTCTTGGCCACCTCGGTAATAGGCAGCGGCGTGACAGAACGTGCGATTTCGATGTCAGTAGGCATGGGCGGTCCTTTCGTTACCGAATGAGAAAAAGACCAATTCAGCATAGCACGGGCGCGCAATAGTAAAACGCCCATAACCGATGAACGGCGATATGTTTACCCGATGCCCAGCGATAGTCCAACAGCCCGCCAAAACAAAGCGCCCTAAACGGTAGGTTCAATCCCCAGGTGCTCAAAGGTGCGAAGGGTTGCCTGACGGCCCTGCGGCGTACGAATCATCAACCCGCACTGCAGCAAATAGGGCTCATAGACATCCTCGAGCGTGCCCGGGTCCTCGCCCACCGCGCTGGCAAGGGTCGTAAGTCCCACGGCACGGCCGGAGAACGTCTTGGCGAGCGTCTCCAAAATGCGAATATCCATCCAGTCCAGACCGAGTTCGTCGATCTCGAAGAACTCGAGCGCCTGGCGACAGATATCGAGCTCGATGGGGCCGTTGCCGCGCACCTGTGCGTAATCGCGCACGCGCTTGAGCAGACGGTTGGCAAGACGTGGCGTGCCGCGCGAACGCGAGCCGATCTCGAGTGCACTGGGATGGTCGATCGTCACGCCCAGGATAGTCGCCGAGCGCGTCACAATCTGCGCGAGCTCCTCGACCGTGTAGTAATCCAGGCGATATGAAATGCCAAAGCGGTCGCGCAACGGGCCGGTCAACATGCCTGAGCGGGTCGTTGCCGCCACCAGCGTAAACTTGGGGATATCCAGGCGAATCGAGCGTGCCGCCGGACCCTTGCCAATCACGATATCGAGGGCAAAGTCCTCCATCGCGGGATACAGGACCTCCTCGACCGAACGGTTGAGGCGGTGGATCTCGTCGATAAACAGCACATCACCCGGCTGCAAGTTAGTAAGGATGGCCGCTAGGTCGCCCGTGCGCGCGATGGCAGGGCCACTCGTGGTCTTGATCTGAGCGCCCAGCTCGTTGGCGATAACGGTGGCCAGCGTGGTCTTGCCCAGGCCCGGAGGGCCCGAGAAGATCACGTGGTCGAGCGTCTCGCCACGGCTCTGCGCCGCCTCGATCAGCACTCGAAGGCTCTGCTTGATATGTTCCTGACCGCAGTAGTCGTCCAGGCGCTGAGGGCGCAGGGTACGGTCGACATCGAGGTCTTCGGGCGTTAGCTCCGAGCCCACCATGCGCTCACCGTGCGCCATGGATGCCGCCGGCGAGTTGCCAGGCGTCGCCCACAGGTCCTGAGAGTCATCGGCTTCCCACATCACGCATCCATTCCAAGTCGCTTAAGCGCCGCGCCGAGCAGATCCTCGACACGCATATCCTGCCCATCATACCCGCTCAGGGCAACATCGGTCTCCTGCGGGCTAAAGCCCATGGAAAGAAGCGCCGCACGGGCATCATCGATGGCCGAGGGAGCAGCAGCGGGCACGGGCATCGCAACCTGGCCGGGAATCACGTCGACCGGGACAAAGCCCTTGTCCTTGGCAAAGGTGCTCTTGAGCTCCAGGATCAGACGCTGAGCTGTCTTTTTGCCCACACCGGGCACCTTGGCCATGCCCTTGTCGTCCTCGGCCATCACCAGCGAATACAATTGCCCCACGGTATAGGTGGAAAGCACGGCGAGCGCCAAGCGCGGGCCAACGCCCGAGACGGACACGAGCCGATCGAACATCGTGCGCTCATCCTTAGAGGAAAAACCGAAAAGTGTCATGGCGTCCTCGCGCACCTGCATACGCGTGTAGAGGCGGACCTCGCCGCCGGGCGTCGGCAACGTGGCCGCAGTGCTGCCCGAGATGCCGAGCTCAAAGCCGACGCCCGACACATCGACGACAGCAGAGCTCATCGTGGCCTCGACAAGCGTTCCGTGGAGCTGGGAAATCATCAGTATCCGGTTCCTCTCTGTTGATAGAACTCGCCACCGGTGAGGGCGCGGGTGCGGCTGAGGTTTACGTGGCAGATGGCGCAGGCCAGGGCATCGGCGGCATGGTCGGGATGCGGGTCGTGATCGAGCTGTGTGAGCGTGCGTACCATGTAGGCGACCTGCCGCTTGTCCGCGGCGCCGGTGCCCACCACAGCCTGTTTGATCTGCATGGGCGTGTACTCGCCAATCTCGAGCGCGCATTCCGAAAGCGCGACGAGTGCAGCACCGCGGGCATGCGCCGTGGGGATGGCCGAGCGAACGTTGGCGCCAAAGTAAATGCTCTCGACAGCAGCCGTGTCGGGTCGATAACGCTCAACGACATCCTTGAGGTCGCGGGCGATATGCGACAGGCGCACCGCGAGCGGACTTCCGGCACTGGTCTCGATACAACCGTAGGCACGGCAGCGAACCTCGCCGCGCCGCTCCTCGATAATCCCCCAACCCGTATGGGCCAAACCGGGGTCGATACCCAAGATAACCAAGCCAGCCTCCCCTCGCCACAAGTACGGCGCAAGGCAAGGCCCCGCGCACTATTCACGAACGTCTGTTCTAGAATAACACAATGGGGCCAAGATGCTTAGTTGAAGTATCGGGGTTGGGAGCGAATCCCATCCCCAGTTTAGTTCTGCGAGAAGAATGGGAACTGTCGGGGATCAACCGGCGGATGCGGCATCGGGCCACCCTGGGGACTACCTTGCGAGCCGCCCTGGCCGCCCATCATCTTTTCGATGGCGTCCTGGACCTCGCCCTCAAACTTTTTCATGCCCTCATGCAGGCGACGCTGACCATCCTCGGAGCGCAGCTCCTCCATCTGCTCGGGCGAAATACCCAACAGGTCACCCAGTATGCCCATCATCTCGCCACGCATGCGCTCGCTTGTATCCTCGTCGGCAAAGCGGCGCACCTCGGCGCGTGCCAGCGCATCGACCGTCATGCGTTCCTTGCCGCTCAGTCCCAGGTCGGACCACGCGAGCATATACGGCCAGGCACGCTCGGCAAACGAACGGGCCGAGACGATCGGCGCCGTCGGCAGTATGCGGCGAGCGGCCTCTCCCTGGCGCACGAGCATCAGCAGCAGCGAGCAAGCCTCGGGCTTGCCGGTGGCCATCGGAATGTCGTCGAAGGGACGATTGCGGTCGACGTGTGACTCGAGCGCGCCATCAACCTCGCCCGGCTCGAGCCCACCGAGCAGCTGCGCCGCGCGATCGAGCATGTCGACCGGGCCGTCGAGCGTCGAGAGCGCCCGCGCCAGCACGCGCTCCATGCAATCTTCCACCGCATTGAGCGTCACGAGCTCCTGCGGCACCACGGCAGACGTGCGGTTGCGCACGCGCGCCACAAACTCGAGGGTCGACAGATACACATCACCAAAGGGCGCATAATCGCCCTGGTAGCCACCGCAAAGCGCCGGTGCCGCCAACGCGTACTCGGTCTTGGAAAGCGGGCTCAGAGCCAGAGCGCCCAGCTCGAGCGCCGTGTCCTCCAGCATGAGACCCAGCGTGCGAGAGCGCAGGCGCTCGGCGTCGCCCGCCGACACATCGCGGTCGAGCACACGCGCGGCATCCGGCGCATCGCGCTCAACCGTGCGAATATGCAGGCGCTCGGCAATCGCGCGAACGGCGGCGCAACGGGCGGCCTCAGCCTCTTCCTGCGCTGGCGTAAAGATGCGGTTGCGGTCCAGCACCAAGCCGACCACATTGCGCGGACCCAGGGCGTCGACGGCAAGCGCCGCCAGCAGGGACGACGGCAAGTCGCCCTCGAGCGCCACCACGGCGCGCGACGTACCATGGGCACGGGCGTTATCGCGCACAGCGAGCACCAGCGCCTGCCACAGCCATTCCTCGGAGCGAAACTCGGGCAGCTCGTGGTCCTCCAAGGCATCGAGCATTACGCCGCGCTGAATCTCCTGAACCAGCAGGCTCTCCTCAAAACACGGCGCCTGGGCCACCACGCGGCCGCAGTCGTCGAGCACAAACGAGCCGCCGGTATACACCGACTCGTCGTACGCACCGACCGGCGCCATGCAGGCAAACCACACGCTGCGCTTAGATGCGATCTTGCGGTAGGCTCCGCTGCGCACGGCGGCGATCGCAGCGCTCTCGCGGTCGGTCATATCAAACGCGTTGAACTGGAAATAGGCAATGAGGTCGACGCCGGTCGGCAGCATCTCGAGCTCGCGGTCCAGGTCGAAGATCACCGCAATGCGCACGCCGTCCACGTCGAACACCGGCGGCGCCCAACGCGCGTCATTGTTCTCGCCACGCTGCAGGGCAATGCTCGAACGGGCCGGCACCACATGGCCGTCCTTGAGCATCATGTAGTCGAGCAGGGGCTGGCCCTCAAACGAAACCGCCGCGGGCACGATGCAGATCATATCGAGCTCTTGGATACGCTCGGCGACGCCGGTCAGACCCGTCAGCATGTCGTGCTCAAAGTCGGCAGCGCCCACCAGGCCGCCGGGCAGGGCTCCCATAAAGAGCGGAGACGGCACGCACAGCACGCGCCCACCGCGCTCGTGGGCCAGGCGCGCCTGGTCCTCGATGCGACCGCAAATGCCCTCAATATCACCCAGGCGCATATCGATCTGTGCAAGTGCGAGCTTCATGGCTCAGCCCTTTCCGTCGTAAACCGTCGTTATCGCAGTAAAAGCGCCGGCCGCAAGATGCAGTCGGCGCTTGCATGTGCATATGCTAGCTATGATACCCCGAGCGGGGGCGCGCTCCTAGAACGTCGCGGACCACAGCCCGTGCAGGTTGCAATAGGCATAGACGGTACCGGTCTTGGAACCGCCGGCAAAAAACGTCGCGGGCTTCATGCCGGGCTCAAGGTAATGGACCTCCAGACGGCCCTCGGCCTCAAGGGCAATCCACTCGATGTAGTGCTCGGGCACCATAGGATGCTCGACCGAGCCCACGCGCGCACGGATCACGTGACCGTCGCGCTCGCTCTCGACGACGGGCACGTGCTTCTCGTGCGCCGCGTCCTCGGTGTTCGCGGTCAGCTCCGTGCAGCCGGCAGGGGTTGCAACGTCGTTGCCAAGGGCGGCAATGAGCTTGCCGTCGGGGTCCTTAAAGAATTTCGCCATGATGTTCTCCTTTGCTGATGTGCCGGTGTTCTCGATGCTTCTTATGCCCAAAGGCAAGCGAACCATCCACGGCATGGCAAATGAACACATAACGAGCGAGACTAGCGCCCGTCGCCGCCGAGCAGCGCCAGAACATCCTCGCGGGTAAACAGCGCCGAGGAAATGCCGTCGCCGCCGAGCACGCTGTTGACCAGGTCGCGTTTGGACTCCTGCATCTGCATGATGCGCTCCTCGATCGTGTCCTTGGCGATGAGCTTGTACACGGTCACGGTATGTTGCTGGCCAATACGGTGCGCACGGTCGGTCGCCTGGTCCTGCGCGGCCACGTTCCACCACGGGTCGTAGTGAATGACCACGTCGGCCGCCGTCAGGTTGAGACCCACTCCGCCCGCCTTGAGCGAGATCAGAAACACCGGCACCTCGCCTGCCTGGAACTGCGCGACCATCTTGGCGCGGCTCTCCTTGGACGAAGCGCCCGTGAGCTTAAGAAAGCCGATATCCTCCTTGGCCAGACGCTTGCCAATGATGTCGAGCATGCCCGTAAACTGGCTGAACAACAGGATGCGATGCCCGCCGTCGAGCGCACCGCGCACGAGCTCCATGCAAGCGTCGAGCTTGGCACTCCCCGCCTTGTAGTCCTCGTAGTGTAGATGCGGGTCGCAGCAAATCTGGCGCAGCTTGGTGAGCTCAGCAAGCACCTTGAGCTTGTCTTTCTTAAACTCGGATGCCTCGCGGTGCTGCACCTGCTGGGCGATGCGGTCCTGGTTGGCCAGGTAGAGCTTGCGCTGCTCGCCGGTGAGCTGCGCCATGACCGTGTCCTCGATCTTTTCGGGCAGATCGGCCACCACGTCCTCCTTGACACGGCGCAGTACAAACGGCGACACGAGTGCCTGCAGACGAGCGGCGCTGTCGCCCTCGGCGTGCTCGACCGGGCTTTCGAAGCGCTTGGCAAACGACTCGCGTGTGCCAAGCAGGCCCGGCATCAAAAAGTCGAAGATGCTCCAGAGCTCGGACAGGCGGTTTTCGATGGGCGTGCCCGTCAGGGCAAAGCGCACACCGGCAGGCAGGCGCTTGGCGGCGCGCGCTACCTGCGTGAGCGGGTTTTTAATGTACTGGGCCTCATCGAGCACAACGCGGGCAAAGTCCTGATCGGCATACTCGTCGATATCGCGGCGCATGAGGTCATACGACGTCACGGCCACGTTATGCTCGTCGACGCCGGTTATCTGCACGCGGCGCTGCGCCTTGGCACCCACAATGGCGCACACGTCGAGCGAAGGCGCAAAGCGCTCCAGTTCGGCGGTCCAGTTGTACACAAGCGACGCAGGGCACACCACAAGCGTGGGCTTAGTGTCCCCCGCCTCCACGCGCACCATGATATGTGCGATCATCTGCAGCGTTTTGCCCAGGCCCATATCGTCGGCCAAGATGCCGCCGAGGCCCAGGTGCTCGAGCGAGCCGAGCCACTGGTAGCCGTCAACCTGATAGCCACGTAGCGTGGCCTTGAGAGCTGTCGGCACCGTAAAGTCCTTCTTGCCGAGCGTATCCAGACGCTCGACGGTGCGACGGAATGCGGCATCGCGATCGGCCTCAAGCGCCGGCGTGCGCGCGAGCATGCTATCGACAAACAGGGTGCTCGACGCGGGGAGCGATACGCCGTCGAGTAGGTCGACAGCATCGACCCCCAGATCCTCGGCAAGGCCAAACGCGGCACGGGCACCCTCGTCCAGGCGAATGATGTCGCCCGACGTGAGACGCGCAAACGTCTGGTGACGCTTGTAGGAGTCGAGGTAGATGGCAAGGTCTGCCGCCGAAAGACCGCTCGCGCCCAGTTCGACATCGAGCAGGTTGCTCTTGACGGTCGCGCGCACCGAAAGCTTGGGCGCAGGGCGCACCGAGATCTGGCGCAGGCGGTCGCTGAGCATGACCTCGCCCAGCACGGACAGGGCGGAAAGACCCTCGGTCAACAAGTGGAACAGGCTCTCGTCATCGCGTTCCTCAAACGCCAGGCCGCCCTCGTGGAAATCGAAGTACATGGCAGCCGTGTCCATAACGCGAAACTCTGCCACCTCGTCGCGCGGCGGCACGCCAGGACGCTGGTCTTCGAAGGGGCTTCCCGGAGCGCCCAGGCTAAAGAGATCTGCCGACCAGTCGCCGTAGGTAACCGTAATTGTGCAGGTCACGAGCCCATCGTCGACACCGATTGCCATGGCAAAGCTCGGCTCGGGCGCCACGGTGTCGAGCACGGCGGGAGCGGTGAGGTCAGTGTATTCGCGCAGCACGGGCAGCGCCATGCGGCAGAATTCGCCCACCTGCTCGGCGGCAATATGGACCGGCGTGCGACAGGGCAGCAAGCGCGATAGGAACGGCGCCGCATGCCGGGCGAACGCCACATCGGCGCGGCGCGCACGGCGGGTGTCGACCAGATAGGCAACGTCGCCCGAAGCAAAGCAGTATGCATCGGCCGGCAGGCGTAGATCGTAGCTGCCACCAGCCGCCGACGCGATTTTGGCGGCAAGGAGCGGTGGGCGCTTAGACAGCGCCTCGTCCTCCCCTTCCGGAGGCATCTCAACTGCCACGTCATAGGTGCGATGCGTCGTCGTCCCCCGCGACCAGGCGGGCTCAAAGGAGATGGTCTGGCCACGCAGCAGGTCCAGCACATATACGATGCTATGCTCGGACAGCGGCAACTGACGCTCGGCGACAAAACCGCTGCGGGCAAAGTCGTACGACGCCGAACGCGAGCTTGTGATGTCATCGAGATAGGCAACTGTCGTCACAACAAGGTTGAGCAGCTTTGTCGACACGTCTTCGAAGGCTTCGGGCGTATGGACAAACGTGAGTTTCTTGCCGTACGAGAAGGTGCCGCCGCGCACGTAGGCGTCGGCCATGCCGTCGATATCCTTGACCACGTAGGACACCGAACCGCAGCGGATGCGAAGCTCGAGCGCCCAGCTAAAGCGGTCGGCAAACAGCGGATTGTAGTACGGCACCAGTGAAGGCTCCAATACCGCCTTGGGGGCATCGGGGTCGACAGTGCCGGCAAGCTTGCGGCGCATGCTCGCCAGCTCATCCATGCGCGCGTCCGAAAGATCGGAGAGCGCCGCCATAAGGCTGGGGCTCGTGGGGACGGGCGCCGGAAAGGGAAAGTTGGGGTTGACGGCCGGCGCTTTGGGCGCGATACGCGCGGGCTGTTTCGGCTGCGCCGTAAACGTGCGAACCGGCGTGCGCAGCCCCTCAACAGGCTCAATGCCGCTGGCGTCCAGATACGCCAGCGCTGTAGCGATGGCGTGCTTGCACATGCCGGGGTAACGATAGGCAGCGGGGCAATCGCAGTCGTAGTCGATCACCTCGTGCTCGTCCATGTCGAGCGCCACATGCGTCTTGTACAGGTCGCCACGCGAACCGCGCACCGAGCCCTCAACCGTCACGTTTTTGGAGAAGCGCGAGCCGCTGTCCTCGATCGACAGCACGGCGCCGTTGAGCATGAGCGAACGTCCCTTCATAAAGGTGCCGCTCAGCGCCGCCTCTTTCCGGAGCGCCTGCACAAACGTCCCCTGCGCCATCACTTCCTCCAATCTCACCCGGGGTAGCTTAGATAACCGTCACACGGCCTTGGTTGCCGACGATGGCCTTTGCCTCTGCCAGCAGCGGAATCGAGCGTGCGTTGACCTTGGCCGGCACCTCGGCACGCAGCACGCGCCCGTCGACTTGCTCAATAAAGATCTCCACGCGGTCGCCGCCCGGGTTGGTGGTGAGCACCGTGGCCAGGCGCGCCATATTGCCCTGGCTAAAGCGGCTGTTTGGCACCATGACCTCAAAGACCTTTGGCTTGTTTTTCTCCTCGTTAAGCTCCAGCGGCACAATCTCCTGCGCGATGATCTGGTCGCCGCGGTCCGAGCGCTCGAGCTTGCCCTTAATGCGCACAAACGCGTCAGACAGCTGCGCGCCGGTCTCGGGATCGACCTCGCCATACAGATACCCCTCGGCCTCCTTGTAGGTCTTGGGGAACACCACGACCGTGGCCTCGCCTTCCATGTCTTCGAGCTGCACGATGCCCATGGGGTCGCCGTTTTTGGTCACGCGCTTGGACACGCTCGAGACCATGCCGGCCCACCACAGCGCCTTGCCCTCGGGAATCTCCTGGTTGATGGTACCGCCCGTGGGGTTTTGCACCTCGTAGCCGGTATCGATCTGCGAGAACGAGAAGTCGCGCGCCTTGGCTAGCGCATACTCAAACGGGCGCAGCGGGTGGTCCGAGACATAGATGCCCAGAACCTCCTTCTCCTGGCTCAGCTTAAGGTGGCGGTCCCACTCCTGGCCGTCCGGATCGGGCACGCTCACCTCAAAGCCCGAGCCCTCAACGTCGCCAAACATGTCGAAGAACGACGTCTGGCCGCTCGCACGATCCTTCTGGCGCTTTACCGCGGCATCGATGATGTTCTCAGGGTTGTTCTTATCCACAAAGTGCATCATCTGGCGACGCGGATACCCCGTGGAGTCGAAGGCGCCTGCCTTGATGAGCGATTCGATCACACGGCGGTTGGCCTGGCTCGAGTCCACGCGCTCGACAAAGTCGTGCAGCGTCTTAAACGGACCGCCCGCCTCGCGCTCGGCGATAATCGCCTGCGCCACGCCGGTGCCCACGCCGCGGATGCCGGCCAGACCAAAGCGCACGCCCTCCTTGGTAGCCGTGAACTCGGTGCCGGACTCGTTGACATCTGGCGACAGCACGGGAATGCCGTCGTGACGGCACGCCGAGACGTAGTGAACGATCTTGTCGGTCTTGCCCGTATAGGACGTCAGAACGGCCGCCATGTACTCGTGCGGATAGTGCGCCTTGAGCCACGCCGTCTGCATAACCAAGATGGCGTAGCCGGCGGAGTGTGACTTGTTAAAGGCGTAGGACGCGAACTCGAGAACATCGTCCCAAATCTTCTGGGCGACCTCGCGCGTGTAGTTGTTCTTGATGGCGCCGTTCATCCAGTGGTCGTAAGTGGTCTCGTCCGAGCCATCCTCCCAGTGCAGCACCGTCGACGTGAGCAGCTTGATCTTTTTCTTAGCCACGGGCTTACGGATACGCGAGTCCGATTCGCCCTTGGAGAAGCCGCACATCTCGACGGAGATGAGCATAACCTGCTCCTGGTAGACCATGGTGCCGTAGGTTTCGCCCAGGATGTCGTCCAGACGGTCATCGTAGGAGACGGCCGGCTCCTTGCCGTTCATACGGTTGATGTAGGACGAGACCATGCCGGCGCCCAACGGGCCCGGGCGGTACAGGGCGATCAATGCCACGACGTGCTTGTACTCGGTGGGCTTCATGTTCTTGATCGTGGCCGTCATGCCGGCGGACTCGACCTGGAAGACGCCGGCGGTGTGGCCGGAGCCCATGAGCTTAAAGATCTCGGGATCGTCAAAGGGGATCTCTTCCTCTTTGATGTCGATGCCGAAGTTCTTTTTGATGTTGGCCTTGGCCTTGGAGATAACCGTCAGCGTGCGCAAGCCCAGGAAGTCCATCTTGAGCAGGCCCATGTCGGCAACGGTATGGCCCTCGTACTGGGTAATCTCGACGCCGCCCTTGGTATCGAGCTTGGTGGGCACGTGCTCGTTGACGGGGTCACGGCAGATCAAAACGGCGCACGCGTGCACGCCCTCGCCACGGGTGAGGCCCTCGATCGAGAGCGCCGTGTCGATGATGCGGCGGGCGTCGTCGTCCTTTTTATAGGCCTCGGCAAAATCGGGGTTAAACAGATCCTCTTTGCCGGGCTGCTTGTCGAGCACCTGCTTGAGCTTGACCTTGGGATCGCTCGAGACCATCTTGGACAGGCGCTGGCCCATGTAGACCGGGTAGTCCAAGACGCGCGCGGCGTCGTTGATGGCCTGCTTGGCCTTGATGGTCGAGTAGGTGATGACGTGGGTGACCTTCTCGGGGCCGTAGAGCTGACGAACGTGCTCCACGACCTCGAGGCGCCGCTCATCGTCGAAGTCCATATCGATATCGGGCATCTCGGTACGCTGCGGGGACAGGAACCTCTCGAACATCAGGCCGTTCTCGAGCGGGTCGAACGCGGTGATGTTCATGGCGTAGGCGACGATAGCGCCGGCGGCCGAGCCACGGCCGGGGCCGACGCCGATGCCGTTGTCCTTGGCCCATTGCACGTACTCGGCAACGATCAAGAAGTAGGCGGCAAAGCCCTTGTCGCAGATGACCTTGTATTCGTACTCAAAGCGCTCTTTGATGTTGACGCCACCGATCTCGCGCGTGGCCCAGTCGTCGCCGTAGTGCTGGCGCAGGCCCTTCTCGCACTCGCGGCGGAACTGGCTCTCGTGCGTCTCGCCGGGGTCGAGCAACGGGAAGCGCGGCAGGATGATGGAGTCCCAATCCAGCTCCACGTAGCATTTGTCGGCGATCTCGAGCGTGTTGTCGCATGCCTCGGGGCAATACGGGAACATCGCCCGCATCTCCTCCTCGGTCTTCATGTAAAACTCCGAGCCGGTCATGCGCATGCGGTTGGGGTCGTCGACCTTGGCATTCATGCCGATGCACATGATGACGTCCTGCACGGGCGCGTCCTCGCGGCGCAGGTAGTGGAAGTCGTTGGTGGCGATGACCTTGACGCCCACCTGTTTGGCGATGTCGATGAGCGTGCGGTCCATCTGCTCGTCGGTCAGGCCGTTGTCGGTGGTGATGCCGTGTTCCTGGATCTCGATATAAAAGTCGCCGGGATCGAAGGTGTCGCGGAAGGTCTCGGCCCACTTGATGGCGCCCTCCATGTCACCGCGGTCGATGTATTTGGGGATGATGCCCGCGATGCAGGCGCTGGTGCAGATCATGCCCTTGGCATGGCGGCGCAGGTTGTCGAGCGTCACACGCGGCTTGTAGTAAAAGCCCTGCACGGCGGCCTCGGAGACCGTCTGCATCAGGTTGACGTAGCCCTCCTGGTCCTTGGCCAGAAGAATCATGTGGTAGAGCTCGGGCTTATGGTCGCGGGCAAGGGTCTCGTCCGGCGTAAAGTAGACCTCGCAGCCAAAGATGGGCTTGATGACCAGGGGCGGCTTGAGCTCGTCGATGTTGCCCTTCTCGTCCCACATGGCCATGTCCTTCACATACTGGGCATGCTCGCGCGGGTTTGCCTCGGGATCGGGCTCCACCAGCTCGTCGCGGCGATCCTTTTCCAAGAAGGCCTTGTCGTGGCTCCACGTTTTGTACTCGGGCGTATTGTGGTTGACGGCGTCGCAGGCCAGCGCCAGATCGGGCACGCCATACATGTAGCCGTGGTCGGTAATGGCCACGGCGGGCATGCCCAGCTCAACGGCGCGATTGACCATATCCTGGATACGGGTTGCGCCGTCGAGCATGGAGAAGACAGTGTGGTTGTGCAGATGGACGAATGCCATGTGATGAGCTCCGATGCGGGTTCGTGTTCTGACTGAACGATTTTACCGCACGGTACGGACAGCACCCGAACCTAGCCAAACCCACACGGGTAGTCTTTTTGGGACCTTCAAAAAGGGGAATGAGGGCATCCAGATATATCAAGTATTACTGGAACCCCGGCGATACGCTGAATGATTTGTGACGAATAGTCATGTCCATCAAGAAGGCTCGACGCTTCGGGCAGCTCGTCAAT
>CABSUD010000012.1:0-13706 GCA_902480795.1 uncultured Collinsella sp.
AGATTGCGTAAGGAAACGCCATGCCCGTAATTGTTCGCCTCGACAAGATCATGGCCGAGCGAAAGATTTCCTCGAACGAACTTGCCGAAAGGATTGGAACCACGCCCGTGAACCTGTCCCGTATTAAAAAAGGGCATATTCGCGGCATTCGCTTCAACACACTCGAGCAGCTATGCCTCGCCCTTCGTTGCCAACCCGGAGACCTTCTCGAAGTCATGAGCGAAGAGGATGCCCGAAAGGAGTTCGGACTCGATTGGTCCGCCGAGGATTAGAGGGCGGTCGTACTCGCCCTGCACACGGGGATGCGAATCGGCGAGGTCTGCGGCCTTCGGTGGTGCGATGTGGATTTCGAGACGGGCCTGATCTCGATCAGACACTCGGTGGCGTACGCGAAGGGAATGGGTTCGTTCATCAAGGACACCAAGACCCATGACGCCAGGGGTATCCCCATCGACCCGGTCGGCCTACTCCCCTTCCTGAAGGAGACCCACGAGATCGACTGCGGAAAGCTGCGCTTGCGCGGCCTTACCGGGGCGGTCGAGATCGGGGACTGCTACATCCTGTCGGAGCCGGGCGCGACCTTCGCGACGACAAGCTATATCCGCAGGGCGTTCAAGACGTTCTCGGAGACCAACGGCCTCATGGGCACCAACGACGAGCTGATCACGTTCCACGGCCTTCGCCACACGTTCGCAACGCAGTGGATCCGCCAAGGCGGCGATATCAAGGCGCTCCAATCGATCCTCGGCCACAAGGACGCCATGGCGACGCTCAACGTCTACGCCGACATCGAGCCCATCTCCAAAATCCATAACATGCTGCGCGCCACGCCGTGCCTTTGGCGCGGGCACCTCGGGCCGAGGGTCGATCCGGGTCCCATGTTCCAACAGAGGATCCAGGAGTCCATCGAGACGCTCCAGGCGTTCGGCTACGGCATCACCGAGCCGGACGACCGAAATATCGCCATACGCGACGTGAAGACGAACAGTTGGCTCTAGCTCACCGAGTACGCGGCAGTGCTGGGCCCATCCCAACTGAGGTCACGGTGGTCCGATAGGGGCGCCGCCCGCGGCATGCGCCGCGGAGCGGTATCCCCTACCGAAGGGCGGGGATGCCCTCCGCTTCCAGTTCGGAATCAGCCGTCGGAGGCGTTCGGCTGACTGCGGGAACGGCCTGTCCGCTCAATGTGTTCGGCTGAGATCGGAAATCAACCCAACACGAGCCGGACACGCGCCAGACGGCTCTTCCCCGTACGGCCTTCCCCCTTACGCTCATGTTGCAGGCATGTAACGCCGCAGCGAGCGCGCCTTTTTTGCGCCAGACAGGTACAATGATGAACACTGTACCGTAGCGGAGCGCCCCGCGCGCGCCGCAATCACGCGAAAGGGTTTCCCATGGCCGAGATCTCGTCCTCCCGTATCGTCATCACCGTCCTTGGCAAGAACCGCCCCGGCATCGTCGCCGGCGTCACCCGTGTCCTAGGCGAGGCCAACGTCGACATCCGCGACATCACGCAGTCCATTATCGAGGACATCTTCACCATGACCATGCTGGCCGATACCGCCGAGTCCAAGCTCGACTTCGCCGAGCTGCAGAAGGCGCTGGCCGAGGCCGGCGAGCTTTCGGGCGTCAACGTGTCCATCCAGCGCGAGGACGTCTTCAACTTTATGTACCGCCTGTAGCGAACAAGCCGCTCGGGGCAGCTTGACGTCATATCGTCCAAGCGCGCGGCCCCAAAGCGGACCGGAGAGGAGCGCACATGGCCTACGACGCCAAGAAAATCTACTACCGCTTCGACGATCACCTGAGCCGCCTGGTTCTGGATTACGAGGCGAGCCGTCAGATTTCGCCCGAAAGCGAAAACCTCTACCACGGCCTGCCGACCGCCCCGTACGACGAGGGCCTGTTCGTAGAGCACAACGTCAAACGCGGCCTGCGCAATGCCGACGGCTCGGGCGTGGTCGCAGGCCTTACCCGCATCTCGGACGTGCACGGCTACAACAAGGTCGACGGCAAGGTCGTGCCCGATCAGGGCAAACTCACGCTTCGTGGCTACAGCATCGAGGACCTGGTCAACAACGCCCAGGCCGAGGATCGCTATGGCTACGAAGAGGTCGCCTACCTGCTCATCACGGGCTCGCTGCCCACCAAAGAGGAGCTCGACGGTTTTTGCGAACGTCTGGGCGCTTTTAGGCACCTGAGCGACGAATACGTCCGCGAGTTCCCCATGACCACAGTGTCGTCGAGCATCATGAATGTGCTTCAGCGCGCCGTGCTGCTGCTCTACGCCTTCGATGCCGAGCCCGACGCCATTACACCCGAGCACGAAATCGACGTCGCCATCTCCATGCTCGCCCGTCTCCCCCGTATCGCCGCCTTCGCGCATATGGCCTCGGTCGCCAAGCGCCGCGGCTCCGAGGTTCATGTACCGCACCCCACACCCGGCCTCTCCACCGCCGAGACCATCCTGCAGGTGCTCCGCGGCGGCATGGCATTCACCCGCGACGAAGCCATGCTGCTCGACGTGATGCTCATGCTGCATGCCGAGCACGGCGGCGGCAACAACTCCACGTTCGCCTGCCGCGTGCTGTCGTCTTCGGCCACCGACCCGTATTCCGCCTACGCCGCGGCTATCGGCTCGCTCAAGGGCCCGCGCCACGGCGGTGCCAATGCCAAGGTCGTGTCTATGCACGAGAACATCCGCGCGCATGTTTCCAACTGGGAAAACGAGGACGAGGTCGCGGCTTACCTGGGCAAGATCCTCGACAAGCAGGCCTTCGACGGCACGGGCCTCATCTACGGCATGGGCCACGCCGTCTACACGCTGAGCGACCCACGCGCCGAGGTCTGCCGCCGTTACGCGCGCTCGCTGGCAGCCAAGAAGGACTTGGGCGAAGAATTCGCACTCATCGAGCGCATTGAGCGCCTGGCCCCGCAAGTGATGCGCGACCACGGCATGACCAAGCCCATCTGTGCCAACATCGACCTGTACACGGGCTTTATCTACAAGATGCTCGGCGTGCCCGAGACGCTCTTTACGCCGCTATTCGCCGTCGCCCGCATGGCAGGCTGGTCGGCGCACCGCATGGAAGAGCTCTTCTGCGCGCACCGCATCATCCGCCCCGCCTACCGCCCGGTTATCGAGCCGCTGGAGTACAAGCCACTCGCCGATCGATAGGACGCGGACCGTTATAGAACCCGAGCGTGGCCAGGGCATCACCGCCCTCGGCCACGCTTTTTATGCCAGTAGAAAGGATCGCAGCGAATGATTGTGTTTTCCGATATGGATGGAACGCTGCTGACGAGTGATAAGCAGATGAGCGATGCCACCTGGGCGATGCTCGACGAGCTTGCGCGCCGCGGTATTGAGTTTGTGCCCTGCACGGGGCGCCCGCTGTCGGGCATCTTTGAGCCCATCCTCGCCCACCCCGCCGTACACTACGCGGTCTGTGCCAACGGTGCCAGCGTCTGGCAGCTCGACGACGACGTGCCCACCGATTCCTCACGTGCTACGCGCATTTTGAGCCGACCGCTCGACCGCGCCATCGCCCACCGCGTCCATAGCATTGCCGCCGGTCACGATGTGACCTTCGATATCTTCGCGGACGGGCGGTGCTTCCTCCCCCGCTCGCTCTACACGCGCCTGGACGAATTCTGCGGCGGCGACCCCCACATCGCGGCTTCGCTCAAGCGCACACGAACACCGATCGACATGGATATCGACAACAAGATCGACGAGGTCGAGACGCTCGAACGCATCGCCATGTACTGGCATGACCCGGCCGATCGCGACGCCATCACGGCGGAGCTCGACACGCTCGGAGGCATTGAGGTCACGCGTTCATACGCCATGAATATCGAGGTCATGGGCGAGGGCGCCACCAAGGGAACGGCCCTCACGTGGCTATGCGAGCACCTGGGCGAGCGTCTCGCCGACGCCTGGGCGTTCGGCGACAACATCAACGACATTCCCATGCTGCAGGCAGCGGGCCATGGCATGGCCATGATCAACGCCGAGCCCGAGGACCGCGAGGCCGCCGACGCCATTACCGAATACGACAACGACCACGACGGCGTCGCCCGCACCATCATGGCCGCCCTCGCCTAGTCATTGGGGACGTTCTTAAACGACTAGTCATTGGGGACGTTCTTGAATGACTAGTCGTTGGGGACACTCTTCGCGAAAAAGCTGCAAGGACTGTCCCCGGTTGCCGGCAGAAAAGGAACGTCCCTAACTGTCGGATTAGGCGAGGCTCTCCAGAACACGGCGGAGCTCCTGCTGGACAGCGTGATCGCGGTTACGACCCACCACGCGATTGGCGACTGCCTTGAGCGCGGGGCGTGCATTTTCCATCGCGCAGCCCGTACCGACAAAGCGAATGATCTCATAGTCGTTCATCGAGTCGCCAAACGCCATGACCTCGTCGCGTTCGACGCCATAGTGCTCCATGAGCTGCGCGATGCCCGAGGCCTTCGACACACCGGGCTGCATGGCATCGATCCACGCGTTGCCCGAAGGCGCAAAGGTAAAGAGCTGACCGAGTTCGCGCTGCAGCACGTACGCACTGTCCATAACGGCACCGTCGTCGCAAAAGATACTCGCTTTGATGATATTTACGCTGGGATCGGGCAGCTCCCAAATGCGCTCGGCATTGGGAAGGTCCTTATCGACCTCACGCACGAACTTGCACTCGTCATCGAGCAAAAAGGACTTGGTTCGGTCGAAGAGCGCAAGATGCAGATTGGGAAACGTCGCGACAGCCTGGGCGAGCCTTCGAATCGCCAGGTGCGAATACACCTCACGGTCTACCATTTTGCCGTCGGCGTAGACCTGGGCACCGTTAGCGGCGACAAAGTCCATCTTGTCGCGAACGGGCGCAAAGAACTCGCACAGGCGATCGTAGCGACGACCTGACGATGCGGCAAAATGCACACCATGCTCGTGTAGCGCCAGAATCAGTTCGTAGGTCTCGGGAGGCACCTGGCCGTTTTCGTCAAGCAGTGTGCCGTCCATATCGGATGCAATCAGTTTAAACATAGAAAAGCTCCCTTCGGGCTTGTTGGAATCAAACGTGTATCCGATTCCAACGTACCCACAGGGAGCTCAAATAAGACCCCGTAGTCACAAACGTTACATGGACCTAGCAAATAGCTCACGCGTGCCAGAGGTCTCACGGTCGCGGCGTCAGGTGACACGCCACCCCGATGGCTAGTCGGCGTAGGTGAAGGTTGTAACGTCGAACATGCCCTCGGGGCGGATGCGGAGCGTCGGGATGACCGGCAGGGGCAGGAAGATGATGCCCATGATGGGGTCGAGCGGCGGCTCAATACCCATAGCGCGTGCCTTGACCATAAAGTCGTCGTGCTGCGCCGCGACGTCTTCGGCAGTGCCCTCGCTCATAAGGCCGCCGAGCGCCAGCGGAATGCGCGCTACGACCTCGCCGTTACGCACCAGCACGTGACCACCCTGGCCCACGGCCTCAACGGCAGCCATCATATCGGCAGCGTTATCGCCCACCACGCACACGTTGTGCGAGTCGTGGCCGATCGTGGAGGCAATGGCACCACCGGTGATGGTAAAGCCACGCACCCAGCCGCGACCGATATGCTTGCCGACCAGGCCCAGGCCAGCGGGACCGTCGCCATCGGCGCCCTCGGCCTGCAGCGACGCGCCGCGGCCATGGCGCTCAATCAGCATAATGCGACGCAAGTCCTCGTCAGTCTCGGGACGAACCATGCCCGTGATAGCCATGCCAGGGATCACATCAATAACCGCCTCGCCCGGCTTAAAGGCATAATCGAACACGTCAAGCGAAAGCTTCGGCAGCTTAACGGAAGCACGCAGCTCATCGGCAAGCGCTGCGACCTCAGCGGTCTCGGGCGCAACCTCGCCCACAAAGGTGCCGTCCTGTGCCACGAGCGCGCCGGCGGCATACACGCGATGCGGAGCTGTGGCAAACGTCAGGTCGTTGAGCACCAGCAGGTCGGCACGCTTGCCCGGGGCGATTGCGCCGCGGAGCTCGTGCGGGTCGCGGCAGCCGTGGTCCAGGCCAAATGCCTCAGCCGTGGAAAGGGACGCCATGGAGATGGCGACCACCGGGTCGACGCCGACCTCGATGGCCACGCGGCAGGCATTGTCGATCATGCCGGTCGAAAGAGCATCGGAGGGAGCGCGGTCGTCGGTCGCAAAGCAGCAGCGGCGGGCGCGGGCAGGATTCTCCAGCAGCATCGGGGACAAATTGGCTAGGTCGTGGCTGCACGTGCCCTCACGCAGCATCACATACATGCCGCGGGACAGTTTATCGAGCGCCTCCTCGGGAATCGTCGACTCGTGGTCGGCGATAATACCCGCCGCGGCATAGGCGTTGAGGTCCTTGCCGGCAACGAGCGGGGCATGACCGTCAACCTGTTTGGACGGCGTCTGATTGGCAGCGTCGATACGAGCACAGGTCTCGGGATCGGCCATAAAGACGCCCGGCAGGTTCATCATTTCGCCCAGACCAAAGACATCGCCCGGATGCTCGGCAAAAAACGCCTGCATATCGGCAGCCGAAATAACGGCACCGGCTTGCTCGTCGGGCAGCGCGGGCACGCACGAAGGCATCATGTACTTGATGGAGATGGGTGCGCGGCGGCCGTCCTCAATCATAAAGCGCAAGCCGTCAAGACCGGCAACATTGGCAATCTCGTGGCTGTCGGCAATGGCGGTGGTGGTACCGCGCGTCGCGGCCATGCGAGCGTACTCGGCGGGACGGATGTTCGAAGACTCGATATGCAGATGCCCGTCAATAAAACCGGGAGCGAGATAGCGCCCTTGGCAGTCGATGACCTCAGTTGACTCGTAGGCGCCAGCGGCATCGTCGCGACCATCGTAGAGCACGCCGACGATCACACCGTCCTTGACGGCAACGCTACCGGGCGCCACACGCTGGCCATACACGTCGACGATCTGCGCATTGGTAAACAGCGTGTCGACGGGCACGCGCCCCTCGGCAGCATCGATCACAGACCTCATGACCTCAACGGACATACATACTCCTTTAACCGTAGAAAAAAGCTGCGGAGCGGACAGGCCTTCACCGCAGCAAACCAATAGCCATTGTATGCCCAAACGATGGGTCAACAATACGCCTCTCCGCTTAACGGCACACGCCGCTTGGCGCAATGGGGACTGCCGCTGAGCACCAATGACTACTCGACGACTACTAACTGCCGTCCCGACAACAAAAACGCCGATGTTTTGGCATCGCCAGCGAGCGGGCCGCATTTGAGACAAGGTGACGTGAAACGAAAGGGCGCTGACCTTCTGGTCGCGCCCTTGAAGTTGAACGTCAGATTGTCCAAATGCGGCCCGCGCAGCGTCGGCCGGTCCGCCGTTCGGTAGAACGGCGGAACTAAATCAACTTGAAGCCCTTGCGCTTACCCACAGAAAGGGTGTCGCCCAGCTTGAGGGCGCTGGGGTCGATGTTGTAGCTCTTGGGAGCCACGGCCTTGCCGTTGATCTTGACGCCGCCGCCGTCGATATCGCGACGAGCCTGGCCGGCGCTCGCCGAAAGACCCAGGTCCTTGAGCAGGCCAGCGAGGTAGATCTGGCCCTCGTCGTTGACGGTCAGCTCAACGTGCTTCTCGGGGAAGTCGGCGAGCTGGCCCTCCTTGAACACGCGGTCGAACTCAGCCTGAGCCTCGTCGCCGGCACCGGCGCCGTGGTAGGTGTCGCACAGGTCGCGACCCAGAGCGCGCTTGAGCTCGTAGGGATCGGCGGAACCGTCGGCCAGGGCAGCGTCGATCTTGTCGACCTCGGCCGGGGTGAGCGAGCTCGCCAGGCGGTAGTACTTGCCGATCATCTCATCGGGGATGGACATGGTCTTGCCGAACATATCCTTGGGAGCGTCGGTCAGGCCGATGTAGTTGCCGTAGGACTTGGACATCTTGCGCACGCCGTCGGTACCCTCGAGCAGCGGCATGGTGAGCGCGATCTGCGGCTCCATGCCCATCTTCTCCATAAGCTCGCGGCCAGCGAGCAGGTTGAAGAGCTGGTCGGTGCCGCCCATCTCCACGTCGGCCTTGATCTGAACGGAGTCGAAGGCCTGCATCACGGGGTACAGGAACTCGTGCAGGGCGATCGGCGTCTGAGACTGGTAGCGCTTGGTAAAGTCGTCGCGCTCAAGGATGCGGGCGACGGTGAACTTGGAGCACACCTGCAGCAGACCGGCCAGATCCATCGAAAGGATCCAGTCACCGTTGTGCACGATGGTGGTCTTCTCGGGATCCAGGATCTTCATGGCCTGGCTCACGTAGGTCTCGGCGTTGGCCTCGATCTGCTCCTGCGAAAGCTGCGGGCGGGTGGAGTTCTTGCCCGAGGGGTCGCCGATCAGTGCGGTACCGTTACCGATGATGAGGGTGACGTTGTGGCCCAGGTCCTGGAACTGACGCATCTTGCGCAGAGGCACGGCATGGCCCAGGTGCAGGTCGGGACTGGTGGGGTCGACGCCGAGCTTGATGTTGAGGGGCTCGCCCTTCTCAAGCTTCTTGCGAAGGTCGGCCTCGGGAACGATCTGCGCGGCGCCCGAGGTGATGATACGCATTTGCTCGTCAACAGACAGCATTGGGTATCCTCCTTTTGCTATAGCACCCTCGCCGAAAACGGCGGTGCTGGAAGTCCATAAACTCTCTTATGATAACAAACTGACGCGACGCGGCACCTACGACAGGAAAATCCTCGTCCTGCCGCATGCGTCAATGGCAACTGGCAGACGTGTACCGTCACGCTCGACCAGATAGCGTGCCTGCCGACGACGCAAGCAGTCGCGGCAACGGACCTGTCCCGTCGCATCGGTGGCGCAGACGCCCTCGGCGGTCAGTAGGCAGTGCTCGCACACCATAAGCTCGGGACGGTCGGCGTCGACCGGACCCAAGACGCCGGGTTCAGCAGCCAGTTCGTCAATACGCTCCGCATCATTGCCGAGCAACTCGGCCGGCAAGTACACCCGCCCCGCACCGAGTTCGCGCAGCCAGGTAAGCGTGGCCCGATTCGCGCAGAACACCGGCGCCGCCACGTCAAACGTCACGCCCAGCTCGCGAGCGATCACCACCTGTCCCAGGTTGCGGCAGACGACGCGCCCGGCACGCTGTATCAATGAGCGAGTCCGGTCAGCGTCACCCGTGCGGCACACCTCGTCAAGCACCACAACGGCGTCGGACAAATCGAGTTCTCCGCGCGGGTCGGCATCCATCAGCTGCCAAGCAAAAACCATGCGAGTGGGAACCGCGCACTCCACCGACTCCGTCGACGCACCGCCATCCACCGCAACGCCCTCAAAGGGCCGCACCTCAACGGCATGCGCAACGGGCGCAATCGCATCCGCCTCGGCCCGCATGCGCTCCAGCACCGCCGCCGTCTGATCCAACACGCCGGCGCTGCGAATCAGGTATACCTCGCAGCCCGTGCCCACCTTACGCTTGCAATGCACGACGACGCGCTCCCCCGCTGCGGCATCCACCGGGCAGGGCACCTGCGGCCAGCGCTTGGGCACATCGGGACGCGCGTCGACACCCGGATAGAACCGAATCTCGAGCGTGTCACCCGCCGCCACGGCGGCGTCGAGCTCAACGGTCACCTCTTCGTGGCCCACAGCGACCAAGCGCCCCACGCGCACGCCCTGGTTAATCGCACGCTCAAAGCTCATCAGCTCGGCACCCGAACGCCCTCGCAGGTACGCATCGGTAAACCCACGGTTAAACGACCTTCCCAGCTCGCGCTCAAGCTCTTCCACGGCACCGGGATCCCACGCGCCGTCGCACAGCATATCGAGTGCCCGGCGCCACACCCGCACCACGTTGAATACGTAATCGGGGTTCTTCATGCGCCCCTCGATCTTGAGCGACGCCACGCCAGCATCTACAAGCTCGGGCAGATGCGCAATACCCAGATAGTCGCGCGGGCACAACAGGCGATCCCCTTCGACGGCGACAACGCTCTGCCCCGCCTCGTCCACCAGGTCGTACGCCAGACGGCACGGCTGCGTGCAGTCGCCGCGCATCGCCGAGCGCCCACGCCGCAGGGCCGAGAACTCGCACGCCCCCGAATAGCCGATGCAAATCGCACCGTGGCAGAATACCTCGATGGGCACGCCCGTGGCACATAGCGCCGCAATCTCGTCGACCGTCAGCTCGCGTGCCGTCGTCACGCGCTCGACCCCCAGCTCATCGGCGGCAAGCCGCACGGCGCCTTCGCTATGAACGCCCGCCTGCGTAGACAGGTGAATCTCGACCCCGGGAATCGCCGCGCGCAGCGCGCAGGCCAACCCGGCATCGGCGACAATCAGAGCATCGGCACCCAGCTCCAGTGCATGAGCTCCCAACACCACCGCGTCGGATAACTCATCGTCAAACACGTACACGTTGAGCGTTACGTACACACGCACGCCATGGGCATGCGCCACGGCGCAGCCGCGCGCAAACTCGTTATCCGTAAAGCCATGGGCGCTCACACGGGCGTTAAAGCCGCCCAACCCCGCATAGATGGCATCGGCACCCGCGGCGATGGCCGCAAGCATCTGGTCGAGCCCGCCCGCCGGCGCCAGCAACTCGGGCAGCGCCGCACCAGCAGCATCCAATCCAGTCTCGTATTGTCCGCTCGGCCCCATCGTCCGAATCGCCATCGACAAACTCCTTACCAAGGTATGCATTCACTCTGAAAAATGCCGTCTTCCAGCATACACGAGGCCTCGCGCGCCCCGTTTGGTTTATCGTGTAATAACTTATGTCCATCCTGCCCCGACGGCACATCCACCGTCCGGCACGACATACCTGGAGGTCAATATATGGGTCCTCGCCAACGACAGGGACGCAGCCGTTCAAAGACGCATGCTCTGCCCATAATCCTGCTCTCGTTTTTGGGCTTTTTGCTTATCGCGGGCGTGGCATTTGGCATCGGCATGGTCGGCAACGTCAACCGCTGGCTGTCCGATCTGCCCGACTACACCGACGCTAACGCGTATCTGGTGAGCGAGCCCACCGAGATCGTCGACTGCAACGGCAACAAGATCGCGAGCTTCTACACGCAAAACCGCAAGTCCATCACCAAGGACGAGGTCTCCCCCTACGTGCTGCAGGGCACCGTTGACGTCGAGGACGAGCGCTTCTACGAGCACGGCGGTATCGACCTGTGGGGTATCGCGCGTGCTGCGGTGGCAACCCTCGGCGGCGGGCACGAAGGCGCCTCGACTATCACACAGCAGCTGGTGCGCAACACCATCCTGCAGGAGGAGCAGTTCGACTCGACCATCGAGCGTAAGGTGCGCGAGGCCTACATCGCCGTAAAGATGGAGGACATGTACTCCAAAGACGAGATCCTCATGATGTACCTCAACACCATCTATTACGGCCACGGCGCCTACGGTATCGAGGCCGCCGCCGAGACCTACCTATCCAAGAGCGCCGCCGACCTCACCCTGAGCGAAGCCGCACTGCTCATCGGCCTTCCCAACTCGCCTTCGCAGTACGACCCCACGGTCAATCCCGACCTGGCACTGTCTCGCCGCAACAAGGTCCTCGACAACATGCTGCGCCTGGGCCACATCACCCAGGAGGAGCACGATGCCGCACAGGCCGAGCCCATCACCCTCAACGTGACCGAGATTTCGGGCAGCGGCGTCGACGTATACTCGCAGCCCTACTTTGTCGCCTATGTTAAGCAGCTGCTGGAGCAGGAGTTCTCGACCGACGTGCTCTTTAAGGGCGGCCTGACCGTCAAGACCACCATCGACCCCACGATGCAGCAGGTGGCAGAGAATGCCGTCCGCGAGCAGCTCGACACGCTCTCACTCGACGGCCTGGACATGGGCATGGTCGTCGTCGACCCCAAGACCGGCTACATCAAGTGCATGGTGGGCGGCTACGACTACAACGCCGACGAGAACCACGTAAACCATGCCACGGCCAAGCGTCCCGTCGGCTCCACCTTCAAGGCCTTTACACTGGCAACCGCCATCCAAAACGGCATGAACCCCAACGTCACCCTCAACTGCAACTCGCCGCTCAAGGCCAAGGGCACCACGACCGAGGTCCAAAACTACGCCAAACATAGCTATGGCAACATCACGCTTAAGCAGGCGACGGCATACTCCTCCAACACCGGCTACATCCAGGTGGCGGAAGCCGTCGGCAACAGCAAGATCATCTCGCTCGTCAAAAAGCTCGGCATCGATCCCGCCAAGGACAACATCGAGGACGTTCCCGTCATGACGCTCGGCACCGGCTCGATCTCGCCGCTCGAGATGGCCGCCGCCTACGCGACGTTTGCCAACGGCGGCTACTATCGCCAGCCGATCGCCATCACCGAGATTGACTCTCGTACCGGTTCGGTGCTGTACCAGCACACCGACAATCCCTCACAGGTGCTTACCGAGGGCGAGGCCGCCGCGGTCACCGATGTTCTGTCCGGCGTCATGCAGGGCGGCGGTACGGGTGCTGCCGGTGCCCTGAGCGTCAACCAGCCCTATGCCGGCAAGACGGGCACCACCGACAACACCACCAACCTGTGGTTCTGCGGCTATACCCCGCAGCTGGCGTGCGCCCTGTGGACCGGCTATTCCGCGGGCGAGATCCCCATCCAAAAATACGGCACAGACCTGCTGGGCGACAGCACCAACCTGCCTGTCTTTAAGCGGTTTATGAACACCGTTCTGACCGGTACCGAGCGCGAGGAGTTTGCGACCGGAACGGCGCCCACCTACAAGAACAACAGCGTCTGGAAGTTCTACGGCACCAACAACTCCAAGAAGACGGAGAACGACGACAAGGACGAGAACGAGAACGAGGACGAAGAGGAAACCACCACGACGACCACGACGACCACGACCACCGAGACCACGGGCGGCGACACCACCGGCGGCACCGGTACGACCGGTGGCTCGACGGGCGGCTCCACTGGTGGTTCGACCGGCGGCGATGGCGGCACGCCTACGCCGACGCCTACACCTACGCCTACCCCCGACCCCTCGCCCACGCCTGACGATACGGTCGGCTAGAAATCATCCGGCCATAAGCAACAAGGCCCCCGAGCAGCTTATGAACTGCTCGGGGGCCTTTTAGTTTGAAGCAATCTGGCGGACAGCCTTTATACCGGCAGACAAAAAGGGGGTACCGACCAACGTCGATACCCCTTACAAGCCACTATGTCAGCGCGCACAGTGCCGAGCGCACGACCCGCACGCCTACTTGCGAGAATTGCTCAGCTTATTGATCAGCGCCTCAAGACGCTCGCCGTCCTCGGCCGTCTGGGCAATAACCAAAATCGTATCGTTGCCGGCAAGCGAGCCAAGCACATCGGGCAACTCTGCCGCATCAACGGCAGCGGCGATGCCGGAAGCCGTGCCAGGCTGAGCCTTGATCATAACCAGATTATCGGTACGCAAAACGCCCGTTACGAGCTCGGAAACCATACGCTGCAGATGCAGGTCCTCTGCCAGAACATAGATGCCCTCAGGGAGCTTACGCAGCCCCATATCGGCAATATCGCGAGAGACAGTCGCCTGCGTGCAATCAAAGCCCATAGCGCGGAGCTCATCGACCAGCACGCGCTGCGTGCGGACGTCCTTATTGCGCACAATATCTCTAATGGCATCCTGGCGCCCATTGCGTTTTTTAGCCATACAAACCCTCACTCCAAAAGATGGCGGAGACAATCAATCAGTGATTGAATA
>CABSUD010000013.1:0-13564 GCA_902480795.1 uncultured Collinsella sp.
CGGTTGAGGGTCTAAGGGGAAAATGCGTCCCAGAATCGACGCTTGAAATGGGATGCAGTTTCCCGATGAGGCACTCGACGGAAAATACATCCCAGAAATGGCCTTTGAGCTGGGATAAGATTTCCGCGGCATCTCGGATTCTCAAAAATGAGACACGCCGTTGGCGAAAATGAGACACGTGATATCGGGCATCGGACGTATCATTTGCAAAAATGAGTCCACTCCATTCGAATAAAGCGAGGTCCCTCATGTACGTTCCACACCCCCGTATCCGTAGGCTGTCGAAAATCCCGCTTGTTGGGACGGCGGCGCTTGCTGCGTTGATCGCCACGAGCGTCGCCTGCTTCACGGCCACGCCCCAGGTTGCCCAGGCGGCAGACGCGCCCGCAATCACCGATATGACCGAGCAGGATTATCAAGCCCTGGGTCTGGGCACGAGCGAGGACATTCCGGCCGATACCGTTGGCCCCTATTCCACTGATACCCCCACGACGTTTGCCACGCGCAACGAGGTCTATATGGCAGCTAACGGTAGCCATGGCAATCGCTACACTCTGCGCGACAAGCTCGAGAACGTCGAGCGCGGTGACATTGGCGGCAGCAGCAAACTCACCGATGGCTATGGAAGTGTGTGGGGCGCCGCAAAGTTCTGGCAAAACGTCAACAACTTCGATACGAACAGCGATCTCTATAAGCATAGCGACTACGGTGGCGGCACCTGGTCGTACCTAAGCAACAATGAGTCCTCAACAGTACTCGCCAACGACAACAACGGTTTCTCGGGCATTCACGCCACGAGTGTTGAGTTCTGCAGCGACGCCAGCACGGGCAAAAAGAGCCGCGTTGCCGAGCTCCGTGCCTACGGCGACAGTTCCTCCACGACGATTGACGGCAAGTCATACGCCGGAAAGGTTGAGCTGGTCCTCTACTCGTTTAGCAACGGGCGTACGCGCACTCTCGACACACACCTGCCGGTGACGGTCAACACTAATATGATGTACGAAGGCCGTTTTAAGTACCTGGATGCCGGTTACCTGCAAGAGCACGACGCCGTCTTTGATGTCGAGGCGGGCGATGTCGATGGCGACGGCGTCGACGAGCTTTTTGTCTACGCGGGCTGCTATGTCGACGAGAACGGCGTGCGCAAGGCTGTAGTCGACATGTATGACTTGGAGGGCGGCAACTGGAAGCAAAGCGTCGTCAAGATCGATGCCGGTAACGCCGCGGACTACACCACGCACAACAAGGGCGGGAACGACTCCTGGACGCAGCTTCAGTCAGCTCCTGTCGTTTCGCTAGCGGCCGGCGACCTCGATCGCGATTTTTGCGATGACCTCGCCATCGTGGTCTCGGCACCCTACGGCAAGAAGAATATTGATAAGTCGACGCATTGCGAGCTGTTTTCGTGGGATGCATCCAAGGGTGCGCTCGTCCATGTCGATGCTCTGGGCGACGCGGGCGCAATCTCCCTCTCCGCGAACGGCAAGACCATGGTCGCTGCGAATGCGACGTTCGGCACGTTTGCCGCCTACGATGAAGAAGGAAAGAAGACGGGTGAAACCGTCACGGGCCTTATTCTTGCGGGCTATGACTGGCAACGCAGCGCTTTTGATTACGGCGCTTCTGACGGCAGCAAGGGGCTGTACGGCGCGCTGTACCGCTACGCGTATTTTGACTCGGAGTCTAGCGAGTTCAAGCTTTCCGATTGCAAGGAATACAGAGACGGGCTCCTCGCCTCCTATGGGCTGATGCATGTGCCCAACAGCGCATGGAAGGATAGCGCTCAGGATAAGCGCTATCCGTGCACCTTGGCGCCTATTGCCCTTGCCACTGCCAACCTTGACGGCCTGTTCGAGCAGCTGGCGGTCGACGAGGTGCTCGTGGGCGGCGATGTGTTCCGCGACTTTGCCTGCAACACGGCACAGAGCGGGGCTCAGGGCTTGGGGTCCATGGTCGGAACCATGAGCATGAGCGGTCAGCAATACAACAGCAGCAACAAGCATGACCACAAGGGTATAGAGCAGGTGTGGATCAGCGACGTCAAGGCGGGCAGCGTCTCGGGTTCGGACCGCTATAACGAGAGCTTTATCGCCGTGGTGGGCAAGCACCGCGACGAGGACCTGCGCAAGAACGATGACTACTATTGGATGACCGCCTCGCATTTTTCGCTCGACGAGAACGGAAAGGTGCGCCGCGGCGAGGAGCAGGTGATTAGCGAGAGCAACCGTCGCGGCACTACCTACGGCACATTTATCTCGCTCGCGCTGCCCGATGTCGACAACGACAGCGTCAAGATCACGTACAAGGACCGCTACAAGGTCTATACCAACCCGCGCGTGCTTGCCGTGCTGCAGGATGCGCCCTATGTTGAGGATCTGGAGCAGGCATACGGCTATCTGGTGTTGGGCGGCACGTCATACGGAGAGGAAAAGGGCACGGGGACATCCCAGGGCTATACCATTGGCGCCGAGTTGGGCGTTGCCGTCGAGGTGCAGACCGGTCCGCCCCTGGTCGCGATGAATGCTTCAGTCGATTTTGCCGCCGAGGGATGCTATGACTACCGGAGCGAGCGCACGGTCAGCGCAAGCGTAAGCTATGAGTCGCATGCCGGCGAGGGTGACAAGGCCGTGCTCTACACGATTCCGATGGTCTATTACGAGTATGAGATCGAAAATGAGGAAACTGGTGGCAAGGGCGTGATGGCGGCGCCCGTGTCGCTCGGCGCGCAGACCTCGGTCGTTAATGTCGAGGCCTATGACCGCATTGCCAAACAGCACAATATGACGCCGCTCAGCTACTTTTTGACCAACCGGTCGGGAGAACCCGGAACCTATCAAACGACGCTCAACGGCGAGACTCCCGTTGGGGATTCCTTTGGCCTGGGCAAGCCTGGCGTAACGCGCGCCTACACGCACGATGGGTTTAACGGCGCCGCCGCGCAGTCGGGGGCGAGCATTGAGCAGACCATCGAAGTCGAGGAGGGCAAGGAGCAGGAGCTCGAGCTCGGCTTGACGCTGAACGGCAGCGTTGTCATGGGCGCGAAGCTCGCAAAGCACGAGTTGTTTGGCGGCCTGTGCTTTGGTGCCAACGCCGGCTTTACTACGGGTAACTCCTCGAGTGAATCGACCGAATACGGCGGCACCGTCGACAACCTGCCCGAGGCCGCGCAGGGCAAGTACGGTTTTGTGTGGCGTCTGGGCGTCAACGCGGTGGATGTCGACAAGTTCGAGGCAGACTCGGGCGACAAGCTCGGCACCAAGGACACCGACCAGTTCTGGATCGTGGGCTATGACGTTAAGGACGTCGAGATGCCCGACGCGCCGGCCGTGACGGGCTTTACGGCAAACGCCGTCGATTCGACCAGCGTTACGTTTAGCTGGGACGATGTACTCGCAAACAAGAGTGGCTTTAGCTACGGCGTGGGCATGCTGCAGAGCAATGCGGCGGATGCGGTCGTCAATAGCTGGAAGATTGCCGACAACACGCAGACCTCGCTCAAGTGGGATGGGCTGCAGCCCAATACGGAGTATCGATTCGCCATCGCCGCCGTTAAGAATGGATCCACGACCGAAACAGGTATTCGCTCGGCAATCATCACGGTCAAGACCATGCCCGATGGCATGACGATGACCGTGAGCGGACCTGCGGCGGATGCTGCGGAGGGGTCGGATCTTGGATACGACTCTTCGGTTGAGCGCGCGGCGGGAAGCCACCTGACGCTCTCGGCGATTGGCCATGTGAAGCAACTCGGTGCCGACGATAGCGAAACAGGGCTGGCACCGACCTATATGTGGTACCGCAAGGGCCGCGGCGAGACAGAGTTTAAGCTCGTGGGTGCCGATGGCAACCTCGCGGCTGGAACGGCCTCAAAGCTCGAGATTGACCTGACCGCAGACGATGACGGTGCGCAGTATTACTGCCACGTGGGATACAACGACGTGGGCCTCGACACCGGCACGACGCTCGTGAATATCGAGGCCGAGGAGACGGCGCCCACAACGGTGAACGCCACCCCAATCCGCACGCGCCGCCTGTTCTCACAGGCAAGTGCGGGCGCCAAGAAGTTCCTGGACCATACGCTGGTAAACACCGCCGGCCCAACCGATTCCGAAGGCTCAAAGGACCCCGAGACTCCTGAGACCCCGACGAACCCGGACAAGCCCAAGTCCGACAACGGAGCTAAGACCGACACCAAGGTCAAGACTACGACCACAGCGAAGAACCTCGCAAACACCGGCGACCAAACATTCGCCCTAGTCGCCACCGCAGCAGCAGCGGGAGCAACGTTCGTAGTGATAGCCCTCATCATGCTGATCAAGCGCCGCAAGACCCACTAGTAGCCAGTCGAACATATCGACAACCCAAAAACCCGGGTAGCCAAAAAACAGGCCACCCGGGTTTTCTGTTGAGTGGAGACTCCGCAAGCGGAAACTGCATCCCACAATTAGCGCCCGGAACGGGACACATTTTCCGTCAAGCCCTCATCCGGAAAATCCATCCCAGTTTGAGCGTCCAGACCGGGACGCACTTTCCCAAAGGGTCCTCAACGGGAAACTGCGTCCCATAATTAGGCCGAGAAATGGGATGAACTTTCCCAATGAGAGCCAACCGGAAACCACGTCCCAGAATCAGCCCCCAAAGTGGGACGCACTTTCCCAACGAGCCTCAACCGGAAAATACATCCCGGAATTCAGCTGAATAGTGGGACACACTTTCCCAATCGGGTCCCAAGCGGAAACTGCATCCCATTCCAGACAAGAATTCCGGGACACACTTTCCGCAAACAAAGAAGGCCACATAACGTGGCCTTCGTCTTGCGCAGGACTGTCCGAGCAGGGAACCTTATATGCCTCCGCCCGGACAGACGTTTCAGTTATGAACTCGCAGCTAGTCGCTACTTGATCTTGGTCGTACCCGGTGCCAGGTTGGGGTCGGTCTCGTTGGCCTCGGTCTGGAAGTGCTCGGTGTACACGTTCTTGCCATCGCGGAACATCTCGTAGTACTGCATCTTGGCGTAATCCTCGCGCGCCTTGGTGGCGGCTGCTGCGGCGGCGTCGTCACCGGTGACGTTGGAGGAGAGCGCCCAGCGCAGGCTGGCGTCCTCGTAGCCGACCGAGTTGATGGCGGGCAGTGACTCGCGCAGCGTCATGTGCGCCTTCTGGTAGTCGGTCAGCGGTGCGCCGATCAGCTGCATCAGCTGCGTGGACAGGTAGTTGGTGGACAGGTCGTCGACCTCACTCGTCTGGTCGCAACCGGCAACGTCGTAGTTGGCCCAGATGATGTAGTCGGTCTGCCACAGACGCTCCTGATGCGTGGCGTCGTCCTCGCCGGTAAACCACTTATCGTTGAACTTGGACGGGAAGAACGGCTGGTGGTCGCCCCAGAACACCACGACCACCTTACGGTCGAGCTTGCTCAGGGCGTTGAGGAAGTAGCGAAGCGCCTGGTCGGACTGCTCGATGCACGAGACATACTCGTCGACATCGGAGAGCGTACCGTCCTCGACGGTCTTGACGTCCAGGTCGGTCGTGTCGATGTTCAGGTGCATCTGCTTGTCGACCGGCAGCAGGCCCGTGTCGTAGCCCGAGTGGTTCTGCATGGTCACGTCGAAGATAAACTGCGGATTGGCGTTCTGATCGAGCAGCTCAAGAATCTTGTCATAGGTAGCCTGGTCGGTCACCATGCCGCGCAGGGTATCGGCACCCTGGAAATCGTTGATGGACAGGAACCGGTCAAAGCCAAAGTCCTTGTAGACGTTCTCGCGGTTCCAGTTGGTGGCGTGGTTGGGGTGCATAGCCGTGGTGGAATATCCGAGCGACTTGAACTGCTCGGCTAAGTTCCCGGTCGTCTCCATGTTGTAGATGGTGTAGGGGTACACGCCCGAGCCCAGGTTGGCCATGGAGTTGCCGGTCATAAACTCAAACTCGGTATTGGCGGTGCCGCCGCCGTAGGCGCTCACGTAGAGCTTGCCGCGGCTGAGGCAGTTGGACAGGTTCTTAAAGTACTGCGGGCCCTCGTAGCCGGCGCGCATGTTCTGGTAGATCGACAGATCCGAGAAGGTCTCGTTCATGATGGCGATGACCGTGGGCTTCTCGCTGTCGAACTGCTCCTTTGCGGCGGTGCGCTCGTCACTCTTGGCGGCGTCGGACTTGTCGTAGGCCTTGGCGTACTTTTTGAGCGTGGCCTTGGCATCGTCGACGGAGTAGTCGGCGGGTTTGGGCGGCTTGATGGACTGCGCTGCGCTAATGAAAGCGGGCAGGTAGCCCTCGCGCCAGTAGCTCTCGAGCGGGCGCCAGGTGTAGACGGTGATGCCGAGGGTGTTGTAGTAGTCGATGAGCGTGACGTGTGCGGTCACACCGCCCAGGCACAGCACGGCGACGAGCAGGTTGGTGAGTAGCATACGCTTGGCGTTGGCGGCGCCCTTCTGACGGTGCGGTGCCACCAGGCCGGCGTACTCGCATAGCAGCATGGCGATGGCGGTAAAGCCCATGGACAGCACGCAGAACAGTGAGATCGAGAAGGTGTAGCCGGTGCCGGCGACCGCAGCGGCGGTGGAGATGGCCGAAAGGTCGCCCGGCTGGATGGGCATGGATTTAAACGTGATGACGAAGAACTCGGCAATGCCCAGGACAAAGAGGGCAAAGGCCAGGACCGCGGGAGCTGCGCCGTGGCGCTGGAACAGGAAGAACAGGCCGACCATGAGCGTGGTGATGATGGCCCACTCGAGCAGGATGCACAGGGGGTAGACCCAGGTAAAGTCGTGGTTGGACGAGACCTCCATGCCCAGCAGCGCAAAGACGCCGGCGAGCAGCAGGCACAGGACGGCGGCGACGAGCGGTTTACCCACAAAGGCTCCGCGCAGGTGGGCGAGCTTGCCGGTGGGGGCGGGGGCGTCGGGCCCGGCGAACGCAAAGACGCGCGGGGCGATGCGGTCGCGGGCGATGCTGGCCCAAGCGCAGCCGGTGAGGATGGCGTTGGTCAGGATGAGCATCACGAAGGCGAGCGGCTCGTTCTGCGCGACGAGGCCCACGGCGCCCCAAATAGTCAAAAAGACCTGGAACAGGCCGAAGGCGACGCTCCACCCAAGAGCGCTTTTGGCAACGGTGCCCGACTGAGCGCGAATGGCCTTGGCCTCGCGCAAAACAAGGTAGACGGTCGCCGCAAGACCGACGAGCGAGATGGCGGCAGCGAACATGCTGAGACTCCTCACAAACTAAAACCTACGAAAGCGGGGGTTTACCCGATTGTTACCAAGATATGCACTGCAATTGGTGGCTGCGCACAACAACCAGCCATATTAACGCGCGCGTGTGGCGGTGTGGCGCAATGTAGTGGCGACCTGCGCGATAATGGACGGGAATTACACGGAAACGTAAAGGCTTCTTAAAGAATTGGCGAGGATAGAGCTATGGGCGAGCAGGTTTGTATGACGGGTGCCGAGTACTGCGACGGAGCTGCGGTCGTGGATACGTGCGGCTATCCGGTCGAGACTACGGGCAATGCGGTGCTGGACACGTTGGAGCACCGTTCCTCCACGCGTGCCTTCGCGCGTGATGACGACGACCGCCCCGTGGCGGTGACCGACGAGCAGCGGGCGGCGATTCTGCATGCGGCGAGCCGTGCGCCGTCGGCGGGCGCCATGATGATGTATTCCATCGTGAGCATTCGCGAGCAGGCTACGCTGGATCGTCTGGCCGACCTGTGCGACCACCAGCCCATGATCGCCAAGGCGCCCTGGGCACTTATATTTGTGGTCGACTATGCCAAGTGGATCGATCTGTTTGAGCACGTGGGCTGCTTTGAGCCCGAGTTTGTAGAGCGTACGGGCAAGGCGCCCCGCCGCGCGCCGGGTCTGGGCGACTTTGCCATCGCGGCCCAGGATGCCGTGATCGCCGCGCAAAACGCCGTGGTCGCCGCCGAGGCCCTGGGGCTGGGGAGCTGCTATATCGGCGACATCGTCGAGAACGCCGAGGAAGTTGCCGCGCTGCTCGATCTGCCGCCCTATACCATGCCGCTGTCGATGCTCATCATCGGCACGCCCCGTAAGGAGCGTCCGGCCATTGCGCATCCCGTGGTGAACCTGGTGCACGAGGAGCGCTACTGCCGCGCCGATGCCGCGACCATGGACGCGCAGGTAGCCGAGATGGACGCGATGTTCCGTCCGCATGCCCGCGTGGTGGGGGAGCGCGTCGTGGACATCTATACCCGCAAGCACACGAGTCCCTTTATGGCCGAGATGAGCCGCTCCATGGAGTGGTGGTTCAAAAATTGGCTCGGAAAATGACGGATGCGACAAAGAGACAGTCCCTTTGTCACATTCCATATCGCCGAGGTGGCTTAAAGGCCGTATAAATGTTTATCTAGCTGGGAAAACAGTGCCATTCAAACATGGGCCGATTACCTATAATTCCTTCGAACATTAAAGTTGGGAGGAAACCGGCTTATGGAACAAAAGGCCAAGGAGGCAGCTTCGCACGCTGCGATTCCTGTGAGCATCTCGGCGATGCTCGTCACGCTGGGCGTGGTGTACGGCGATATCGGCACCAGCCCTATGTATGTAACCAAGGCGCTCGTTGCCGGCAACGGCGGCATCGGAAGCGTCACGGAGGAGTTCGTGCTCGGCGCGCTCTCCCTTGTCGTGTGGACGGTCACGTTGCTGACCACCATCAAGTATGTGCTCATCTCGCTGCGCGCCGATAACCATGGCGAGGGCGGTATCTTTGCCCTGTACAGTCTGGTCAAGCGCTGTGGCAAGTGGCTTATCATCCCCGCCATGCTAGGTGGCGCCGCGCTGCTCGCCGACGGCATCCTCACGCCGGCCGTTACCGTTACCACGGCCATCGAGGGCCTGCGCACCATCCCGGCGGTCCATGCCGTGCTGGGCGATGACCAAGGCCGCGTCGTCGCCATTACGCTCGCCATCATCATCGTGCTCTTCTTGGTACAGCGCATCGGTACGGCCAAGATCGGTCACGCCTTTGGCCCCATCATGACGCTGTGGTTCCTGTTCCTGGGCGGCACGGGTCTGTTCTTTGTCTTCCAGCACCCCGCCGTGCTGCTGTGCCTCAACCCGGTGCGCGGCATCGCCTTTTTGCTGAGCCCCAACAACCACGCGGGCATCATGATTCTGGGCAGCTGCTTCCTCGCCACCACCGGTGCCGAGGCGCTCTACTCCGACATGGGCCACGTCGGCCGCGGCAACATCTACGCTACCTGGCCGTTCGTTAAGTGCTGCCTGCTGCTTTCCTATATGGGCCAGGGCGCTTGGCTTATGAACAACGCTGCCAACCCCGAGCTCATGGGCATTGCCGACCTCAACCCGTTCTACCAGATGCTCGCCCCGGGCCTGCGCCCGTTTGCCGTAGGCCTTTCCACCGTCGCGGCCATCATCGCCTCGCAGGCGCTCATCACCGGCGCATTCTCGCTGGTGTCCGAGGCCAGCCGTCTGGACCTCATGCCGCACATGCAGGTCTTCTACCCTGCCGAGACCAAGGGCCAGCTCTACATCCCCATGGTCAACAACGTCATGCTTGTCGGCTGCGTCATCGTGGTGCTGCTGTTCCAGAACTCGGCGCACATGGAGGCCGCATACGGTCTGGCCATTACGCTCACCATGATGTGCACGACGCTGCTGCTCTTCTTCTATCTGCACGTGGAGCGCAAGCTCAAGGTTGCTCCGTGGATCTTCGCGGCCTTCTTCCTTTTGCTCGAAGGCTTCTTCTTCGTGAGCTCGCTCACCAAGTTCTTCCACGGCGGCTATTTCACCATCCTCATGGCTGCACTCATCATGGGCATTATGGTGTGCTGGTACAACGGCACGGCGGTCGAGCAGCGCCAGTTTACGCTGCTGCCGCTGCGCAGCTACCTGCCGCAGCTCAAGCGCCTGCGCGACGACGACCGTTACGAGCGCATGAGCGACAACGTCGTGTACCTGACCAAGGACACCCATACCGACTACATCGACCGCGATATCGTCTATTCGATCTTGGACAAGCATCCCAAGCGTGCCCGCGCCTGGTGGTTCGTGAATGTCGAGACCATGGACGAACCGCACACCTTTGCCTATTCGGTCGAGACGTTCGGCACCGACTACGTGTTCCGCGTGCACCTGTACCTGGGCTACAAGATCAACCAGCGCGTCAATGCCTACCTGCGTCAGGTTGTTCAGGACCTGGCTGCCACCGGCGAGCTGCCGCCGCAGACGCATGACTACTCGGTCTACAAGGATCCGGGTAACATCGGCACGTTCAAGTTCGTCCTGATCCGTAAGCTTCTGGCGCCCGAAAGCGATGTGGAGCCCAGCGAGCGTACGGCCATCACGCTCAAGTACATCATTCGCCGCGCCGCCGGCACGCCCGCGCGTTGGTACGGCCTGGAGAACTCCAACGTGAGCTTTGAGTACGTGCCGCTGTTCACCAAGTTCAAGGCCGTGAACAAGATGCAGCGCCTGGCTCCCAACGAGCGGCCGTAGTCGACGCTCGAGGTTTGTCTGCGAACGGGCGGGCTTGTATTGACGGGGATTGAGTCCTGGGAGGAAACCATGGATGCAAAGGTGCTTGACGGTTGCGATCTTGCGACCGAGCTGGTGCGTGAGGTACGCGCCGATGCTGCCGAAGATCGGTTCTTTACGAATCGGGCCAACATGGACATGGCCGACCGCGTGATTTCGATCGTGGTGACGGTGCTTGTCGCGGCGTGCGTGTGCGCACTGCTCGCGCACGTGCTGTTTGTCTAACGTCCGCAGGTTGCAAAGGCTTTACACTTGGAACCACCACAAGGGGAAACCACCACAAAGGTGCCTGTCCCCTTTGTGGTGGTTTTTGTTTTTGAGAGAGGGGCGGAACGCTGATGGACGTCCGTACGGACGGCGATATTGCCGATAGCTTTTGGTGGCGGCGCACAACGCTGACGCGCCGCACTCCTCTGTATGACGCCTGCGTATCGGTGGGGCTGCTGGTCGCGGCGACGATTGTGGGCGCGCTGCTCGACCATCCGGGTCTCGCGCCGAGCATCATGATCGTCTATGTGTTCGCCGTTCAGCTGTGCGCATTCTTTACCTGCAGTCGCCTGTATTGCTTGCTGAGCTCGGCTGCCGCCGTGGCGCTCTACAACTTCTTGTTTGTCGACCCGCGCTACTTGCTGTCGTTTATCGACCGCGGCTATCCCGGCATGTTCTTCATCATGTTTGTGGTCTCGCTTGTGTCGAGCTCGATTGCCTTGGCCCTGCGTCGCGCTTTGGCACAGGCTGCCGCCAGCGACCGCCGCACGCATATGGTGCTCGAGACCAATCGCATGTTGCAGCGCTGCGCCGACGAGCAGCAGATCGTTCACGCCATGGCCACGCAGCTGGCGCGTCTTTCGGGCTGTCCGGTCGTGTGGTACAGCGCCGACGCCGAGGGCGATGACCTGCTGCCGCGTGCGACATACACGGCCGTGGGCGATGCCGCGCCGGTGCACGAGCTGGCGCCGCAGATGCCACCGCGGCTCTCGGCGTCCGCCTATGTGGGAACGCCGCTCGATGCTACGTTCGGCGGCTCGGCGTTTTATGGCATCTACCTGACGGTTCGCACAGGCGACGGCTTCGCGCGCTCGGGCGACCCCGCCTCGGTGGTGGGCGTGCTGGCTATCGTTGCCGAGCCCGACGTGCTGACGCACGAGGAGCGGACACTTGCCGATGCTATCGTGAGCGAAGGCGAGCTGGCGCTCGATCGCGCCCGCGCCATGGAGGCCCGCGAGGAGGCGGCGGTGCTTGCCAAAAATGAGCAGCTGCGCGCCAACCTGCTGCGCTCCATCTCGCACGACCTGCGCACGCCGCTCACCAGTATTTCGGGTAATGCCGATGTGCTGCTCGACCAGGGCTCGACCGGCACCGCCGTGCTCGACGCCCAAACGCGCCGCGGCCTGCTCTTGTCCATTCGCTCGGATGCGCAATGGCTCAACGCCACCGTCGAGAACCTGCTCGCCATCACCAAGCTCGAGGGCGGCGGTATGCGCCTGTCGACCACGCTCGAGCTCATGGACGATATCGTGGAGGAGGCGCTGCGCCACGTGAACCCTGCCGTGCGCGAGCACGACCTTAAGGTGGTGGCGTGCGATGAGCCGGCGCTCGTCAACGTCGATGCGCGCCTGATGGTGCAGCTGGTGGTCAATCTGGTGAACAACGCCATCACCTATACGCCCGCAGGCTCGCATATCATGATTTCGATTAGCGTCGACGATGGACGCGTGGCGTGCTCGGTGGCCGATGACGGCCCGGGCATTGCGCCCGAGGACCGCGAGCGAATCTTTGAGTCGTTCTACACCGCCAACCACGGTCTTGCCGACAGCCATCGCAGCGTGGGCCTGGGTCTTTCGCTCTGCCGCTCCATTGCGCTGGCGCATGGCGGTAGCATAGAGGTTGCCGCGGCGGACCCGCACGGCTCGGTCTTTACGATTGAGCTTCCCGTCGCCGACGTTTCGTTTGATAAGGAGTAGCGCTGTGCCGAACTCTGCCGTAAAACCGCTCATCTTGGTCGTTGAGGACGATCCCGCCGTCCGCAACCTTATTGTTGCCGCGCTCGAGGCGCACGGCTTGCGTCATATGGCCGTGGAGACCGCCCATGCCGCCATCGCCGCCGCCTCATCGCAGGCACCGAGCATTGTGCTGCTCGATCTGGGCCTGCCCGATATGGACGGCGTCAAGGTGGTGGAGTCGGTGCGCGCATGGTCGGGCATGCCGATTATCGTGGTCTCGGCGCGCAGCGAGGATGCGGATAAGATTCGCGCGCTCGATGCCGGCGCCGACGACTATTTGACCAAGCCGTTTTCGGTCGAGGAGCTGCTCGCGCGTATTCGCACGACGCTCAGGCGCCTCTCGTATGCGCAGATTGGCATGGGTGCGTCCGAGGGCTCGTTCGATACCGGTGAGCTGCATATCGATTTTGATGCCGGCATTGCCACGATGGATGGCGAGGAGTTGCACCTGACGCCGATTGAGTACAAGCTCCTGTGCCTGCTGGCGCATAACGCCGACAAGGTACTGACGCACCAGTTTATCCTGCACGAGATTTGGGGTACGGCAACCAAGAGCGACCTGGCGAGCCTGCGTGTCTTTATGGGTACGCTGCGTAAGAAGATAGAGTCCGACCCCGCGCATCCGCGCTATATCCAGACGCACGTGGGTATCGGCTATCGCCTGGTCACCCAAGGGTAGGACGGCGTCCGCCATCCCAATATGAGTTGCGGTGAAATACGGACGGAAATGGCCTATTTGGCGGCCAAACAGTCCATATTCCACCGCAACTTTGTTATTTGCCCTTGGGCTTGCTGGCGTAGAACTTCTTCTTTTTGGACTTGCCGGCAGGGGAGGGTTTGCCGGCAAAGTTTGATTTGCCGTTGCCGGCCTGCGTGGGCGCGGGCGCTGCTGCACGAGGCTTGCGCGCCTCGGGGTTGCGCAGCTCCTCGGTTCGCTCGGCAATCTCCTCGGCGCTAAAGCCGACCTCGGCCATGGCGTCCTCGATGGGCAGGCGGCGCACGATATAGCAATGGTGCACCTTCTGATTGTGCGCGAAATCCTCGGGGATGG
>CABSUD010000014.1:0-12401 GCA_902480795.1 uncultured Collinsella sp.
TGTTTTTGCCTGGTCATTGACGTTGCCGTTCTATTTACTGGGTTTATCGGTACGGCCTTTGCCGTATTATTGAGGCTGTTTGTTGCTTTGCTTGTTGTTGAGGGGCTTTGTTGGACAGCTATTTTACTCTGCAATCGAATATTGAGGCTTCGGGCGAGTTTGTGGACCGCAAGAGCCGGTTTATTGCCCAGCTGGTCCATATTGAGTCCGAGGATGAGGCAAATGCCTTTATCGAGATGGTTCGCAAGCGTCATTACGACGCTCGACACAATGTTCCCGCTTGGATTTTGGTTGATGGACGCGAGCGCCAGAGCGATGATGGTGAGCCGAGTCGAACGAGCGGCATGCCGACGCTCGAGGTGTTGCGCGGCGCGGGGCTCAAAAATGTTTGCTGCGTGGTGACGCGCTATTTTGGTGGCACGCTGTTGGGGCCTGGTGGCTTGGTGCGTGCCTATACCGCTGCGACGCAGGCGGCAGTGGCCGCGGCTCAGGAGGCCGGGCAGATCGTTGAGATGACAAGCGTCGTGCCGGTTGACGTGCGTGTGGCCTATCCGCAGTATGAGCAGGTGCTTCGTTTGGCGCAGGATTCGGGTGCCAAGGTTTTGGATACCGATTACGCGGATGCCGTGACACTTCATTTGGTGTTTAAGGCAGGGGAGCAGGAGCCGTTTTGCGCTAAGATGCGCGAGCTTATGGCGGGGCGCGAGGAGATTGAGGTCGGCGCTCCCGAGTTTGCCGAGTTCTAACGGCGACGGCCGGCGTGCTTTTGGATGGATCCCAAGCGCGCCGGCCGTCGTTTTTCTGTTGCTGCCGTTTACTCGGCGAGCTGCTTTAGCACATCGCAGGCAATCTCGACGGCATCGTCGATGCAGCCGGGGCAGCTGCGGAGCGGACCCTTATCCGATCCGATGCCCTTGAGCGTGCCGCAGACGGTCGTCGTGTTCTTCTCGCCAAAACGCTTGGCGATTTCGCGCGACAGCTTGTAGGTCTGGCCCTTGGTCTTGGGGTTTTCCATGCCGTCGCTCATCACAAAGCCCATGATGGCCACGGCGCCTGAGATGGCACCGCAGGTTTCGGTCATGCCGCCCATGCCGGCGCCAAAGCCCTCGGTGAGGGTAAAGGCGACCTGGGGGTCGAGTCCGACGGCAGGTGCGAGCGTGCAGGCGACGGCCTGTGCGCAGTTGAAGCCACGGGCGTGGTACTCGGCAGCCTGAGCCTGACAGGCGGTGATGTCGAGCTGGGCCGTATTGATTTGCTTCATCGTTGTCTCCTTGGTCACGGTGTACCCGCCTATGGTACCCGTGACGGTGCGTGTAATCATCGAGAGCTTCATGGATGCCTCATTTTATCTATCGAGCAAATGCCCAAGGCTTGAGATAAATACCCCTGATCAATTAGTCACATAACCTACCTTGGGGATGGGTTGAGAGGGGTGCGGGGTAGCGGTATCGTGAACCGAATAAAACTAAAACCCAGGCAAGGGAGCTAGATATGAGCAAGCAGACCATCGGTACGACGTGTGTTCAGGGCGGCTATCACCCGGGAGATGCCGAGCCGCGTCAGGTGCCCATCTACCAGTCCACCACGTGGAAGTACGACACGTCCGAGCACATGGGCAAGCTTTTTGACCTGGAGGAGTCGGGCTACTTCTATAGCCGTCTGCAGAACCCCACGTGCGATCTGGTTGCCGCCAAGATCTGCGAGATGGAGGGCGGCACTGCCGCGATGCTCACGAGCTCGGGCATGGCCGCGAATTTCCTTGCGATCTTTAACGTGGCCGGTGCCGGCGATCACGTAGTCGCGAGCTCTGCCATCTATGGCGGCACGTACAACTTGCTCGCCCACACCATGGGCCGTATGGGGCTGACCTGCACGTTCGTTGCCCCCGACTGCACCGATGAGGAGTTGGAGGCAGCCTTCCAACCCAACACCAAGCTCGTCTTTGGCGAGACCATCGCCAACCCCGCCCTTGCCGTGCTCGATATTGAGCGCTTTGCCAAGGCCGCGCATGACCACGGCGTGCCGCTGATGGTCGACAACACCTTCCCGACGCCCGTGATGTGCCGCCCCTTTGAGTGGGGCGCCGACATCGTTACGCACTCCACCACCAAGTACATGGATGGACATGCTGCCTACCTGGGCGGCGTAATCGTCGACCACGGTCAGTTTGACTGGATGGCTCATGCGGACAAGTTCCCGGGTCTCACCACGCCCGACGAGAGCTACCACGGCGTGACGTATGCCGAGAAGTTCGGTCGCGAGGGCGCCTTCATTACCAAGGCAACCGCTCAGCTCATGCGTGACCTCGGCCCCATGCAGAACCCGCAGGCGGCCTTCTTCCTGAACAGCTCGCTCGAGAGCCTGCATGTGCGCATGCCGCGTCATTGCGAGAACGGCCTGGCCGTTGCCAAGTTCCTGCAGAGTCACCCCAAGGTACGCTTCGTGAGCTATCCGGGTTTGGAGGGCGACAAGTACTATGACCTGGCTCAGAAGTACATGCCCAACGGTACCTGCGGCGTTGTGAGCTTTGGCTTTAACGGTGGTCGCGCGGCGGCCGAGACCTTTATGAAGAGCCTCAAGCTCGCCCAGATCGCCACACACGTGGCCGACGCCCGCACTTGCTGCCTGCATCCCGCTAACGCCACGCATCGCCAGATGAACGATGAGGAGCTCATCGCCTGTGGCATCTCCGCCGACATGGTGCGCCTGTCGTGCGGTCTCGAGGACACGGCCGATCTGATTGCCGACCTTGAGCAGGCGCTCGAGCAGTGCTAGGCTAGCGTTCGTGCAAGGCGCCGATGCTGGCAGAAAGCTTCGGTGACCTTTCGTTCCGATTCCGTAGGCGGGACCCCAATCGCGACTGTTTGCAGGCGATCGGGGTCCCGTTTTTGCGTTGCGCCACTCGAAAGGATGGATATGGAGAAAACTGCAGAGCAGCTGCGCCGCGAGCACATTGCCCTAGAGGGCGACACCCATGGCAAGAACAAGTGGGCGATTCTGTTTACCGTGCTCATCATGACGTTTATGGTGTGTCTGGATTCGACCGTCGTGACCGTGGCGCTGCCCGTGATGCAAAAGGAGCTGGGCGTGGGCCTCGATCGCATTCAGCTGGTGAGTTCGGTGTACCTGCTTGCGACATGCGTGGCTATGCTGCCGTTTGGCCGCCTGGGCGACGTGCGCGGCAAGGTGGGCGTATTCCAGCTGGGCGTCATCGTCTTTACGGTCGGCTCGTTGCTGTGCGGCCTTTCGGCCTCGCTCGAGGTTCTTATCCTGGCACGCATTGTTCAGGGCGTCGGTTGCGCGGCGGCCATGGCCAACAACATGGGTATCATCACCGAGTCGTTTCCGGCGCGCGAACGAGGCCGTGCCATGGGTATTCTCGCGACCTTCGTGGCCCTCGGCATGATGTGTGGCCCCGTGCTCGGTGGCATGCTGGTGGCAAGCTTTCCCTGGGAGAGTATCTTCCTCATCAACCTGCCTATTGGCGTAATCTCGTTTATCGTGGGGCTCTACACGCTGCCGCATGTTAAGCCGGAGGCCGGCGAGCGCCCCATGTCCCTGATCGAGGCCGCTCGTTGCTGCTTTGCAAATTCGGCCTTCACCATCAACCTTGCCTGCATGCTCATCGTGTTCGTTGGCATTGGCGCATCCGAGTTTATCCTGCCGTTCTATTTTCAGGACGCCCACGGCTTTGGTTCTGACATTTCCGGATTGCTCTTTTTGGCGCTGCCAATGGTGAATGCCTTTATCGGCCCGCTTTCGGGAACGGTTTCGGACCGTGTTGGCTGCGAGGGTCCCACGGCGGTCGGCCTGGGCGTGTATGTGTGCGGTCTCTTTGCAGTAAGCACGCTCGACGAGCACTCTTCTATCCCTGTGATCGTGTGCTGCGTCGCATTTATGTCGTGCGGTACGTCGATTTTCCAGAGCCCCAACAACTCGCTGTACATGGGCTCGGCTCCGCGCGAGGCACTTGGCTTTGCGGGTAGTCTGGGTAGCCTGGCGCGTTATGCGGGTATGGCACTCGGCATTACGGTGGCGTCGAATATCCTGTATGGACAGATGAGCGTGGCGATGGGCGAGGCCGTGACCAGTTTTGTTGCAGGACGTCCGGATGTGTTCCTGTTTGGTTTCCGTTCGGTGTTCTATGTGTTGATGGCTGTGGCCGCTGTGGGCTTTGCGCTTGCCATGGTGCGTTTGGTGAAGATGCGCGCCCGCCATTAGCGTGTTGGGAGGCTGTCTGCCACGATTCGCGCCGTCCCAAAAAGACTGGTTTGTGGTGCGATGCGGCTTGTGGGACGGGCGGGGGTCGGTCCGTGGTAGACTATCGAACAACGTTTATTAATCGCGCGGTATCGTTGCCGCGAGAAGGGGTTGCGCCATGCAGGAGCTTGAGGATCGTATTCGCCATGACGGCATCGTAAAGGCCGGTAACGTCCTTAAGGTTGATGCCTTCCTCAACCACCAATGCGACGTTGAGCTGTTCGACCACATGGGCGCCGAGTGGGCCCGACTGTTCGAGGGTGTCGAGATCAACAAGATCCTGACGATTGAGGCTTCGGGCATTGGCATGGCTTGCATCGCGGCTCAGCATTTTGGCGGCGTGCCGGTGGTCTTTGCCAAGAAGGCGCAGTCCATCAACCTAGACGGCGAACAGTATGCCACGACCATCTACTCCTTTACCAAGCAGAAGGAGTACCCGGTCATTGTGGGTAAGCGCTTCCTGTCCGAGGGCGACAAGGTCCTGATTATCGACGACTTCCTGGCCAACGGCTGCGCGCTTGAGGGCCTTATCAAGATCTGCGAGGCTGCGGGCGCCGAAGTTGCCGGCATTGGCATCGCCGTTGAGAAGGGCTTCCAGGGCGGCGGCGATAAGCTCCGTAAGCGCGGCTTCCGCGTTGAGAGCCTGGCACGTATCGCCGATATGGACTGCGAGAACGGCGAGATCACCTTCGCCTAAGCGCGCAACACAAGCGATTGGTATGCGATGTGACAAAGGGACGGTCCCTTTGTCACATTTTTTGTATGAGGGGAGGTGTTGATATGGATGAGAATAAGATGGGATGGCGCGAGTATGCGCGCTATGCCGAGATGTCGGCCGAGGAGTTGGCGCGCGATTGCGAGGTGCAGGTGTTTCGCGCGACGGGTCCGGGCGGACAGGGCGTGAACACGACGGACTCGGCGGTACGCATGAAACATATCCCTTCGGGGATTGTCGTGATGGCGCGCGAGAGCCGCAGTCAGTTCCAAAACCGTAGCAGCTGCCTACGTAAGCTGCGCGCTGAGCTTGAGCGTCGCGGGCGTCCACCGCGCCGACGCGTTAAGACCAAGGTGCCTCAGCGCTCTCGCCAGCGCAGGCTCAATGACAAGCACTTCAACGCCATTAAAAAGGCCAACCGTCGTAAGCCGGGCGGGGAGGAATGATCTTCTCAATAAGTTGCGGTGAAATAGGGACTGTTTTGCGGCTTTAGATGCATAAACAGTCCCTATTTCACCGCAACTTAGGTGGGGTTAGCGGGTGGGATGCCAGACGTGGAGGACGCCGGCAAGGATGTCGACCTCGATGCGCGAGGCGACAACGGGCTCGCCGTCGGCCTGGATGGGGTAGTCGGGCTCCTCGAACGTGAGCTCGGCATGACGGCAACGACGCATGCGAACCGGTGGCAACTTGGTATGGTGGCCGTCCTTGGCCGAAAGAAACATAGGCAGGGCAACCGCGCGAGGGACAGGGCCGCAGGCGTAGCAGACGTCGAGTACGCCGTCGCAGGGGTCGGCATCGGGGCAGATGCGATAGCCCGAGCCATAGGTAGGACCCAGCTGAATTGCCATGATGATCGCCCGCACGCGCTCGGCGGGCGCGCCATCAAAGCTGATGGTCATGGGGTAGTTGCGATAGCGCAGACCAAACTGCTCAAGTCCCGAGAGGGTGTAGAGTGGCGCGCCCGTCAAGCCGGTCTTTTTGCGCAGCTCGGTGGTGCCAAGGCCGATGGCGGCATCGATGCCGACCGAAAGCGTTTGGTCGTAGTACTCAACGGTAGCCTCGCCGCTGCCGCTTGCGGGGTTCCATGAACGAATGCGCCCGATGTCCTGACGCTGCAGCTCACAGGTGAGCAGTGCGCCAAAATCCTTGCCGGAGAAATCGTCGATGCCGAGCGTTTGGGCAAAATCGTTGCCAGAGCCCACGGGTAGGATGGCAAGAGCGGGGCGGGCGTCCTCCTCTTGCGTCATAAGCCCGTTGACGACCTCGTGAATCACGCCGTCGCCGCCAAGGGCGATAACGGTGCGATAGCCCTGAGCCTGTGCGGCCAGCTCCTTGGCGTGTCCCATGCGCTCGGTCAGCACCAGGTCAAACTGGGATGCTCGCGCGGTCATATCCAAAAAGCGTTGCAGGCGCTCGGCAACTTCGTGCGCCGCACCCGATTGGGCTGCTGGGTTGGCGATGATGAGCGTGCGGCCAAAATCAGTTGCGTGCATGGGGCGACTCCCGGCGTATGACGTGACGGTGCGGTCGCGCTCAGGTCGAATTGCCCCCGATTGTGGCTGCACGTCGAATACTTACGTCTACTCTATCAGGTCGTTGTGGCGCTCGATAGCATCCGCTACCGTACCGCCCTCATCCACAATAAGCGAACGGCGCTTGGGCGAGATGATGCGCTGGGCGGGGTACACGCCGCGGTGTCCGGCGGTTAGGTAGCTGATAAAGGCCACGATGACAAAGAACCCGGCTGCCGTGCCGTGGAACAGGTCGATGGCCATCATACAGGTGGTGATAGGCACGTTAAGGCCGGCGCAGAACACGCCGAGCATGCCCAGCGCTGCCAGAAAGCTGGGATCGATTCCGACGAGGCAACCGATCCAGCCGCCGAGCGCCGCACCGATACCAAACAGGGGCGTGACCTCGCCGCCTTGGAAGCCGGCGCCCAGGGTGAGCGCTGTGACGACCAACTTGATGACTGCGTCCGCCAGGGTGGTGTTGCCGGCAAATCCGGCGCCGGAAAGCCACGTGGAAAGGCCGGCGTAGTCCCAGGCGTCGAGGAGGGCATAGGCGGCCAAAACCACGAGTGCACCTATGAGTGCGCGAATAAGGTAATTGGTGATAAAGCGACCGTACAGGCTCTTGACGGTTCGAACTGACCAGGCAAAGAGGCGTGCCGTCAGACCGAAGATAATGGCGCTGATAACAACGATGACAACCGTCCGTGGTGTCATGTTGGGAACGCTGGCGATAACATTCGCCTCGTACTCGGTACCTAGGGCGAGTGATGTAAAGTAGCCGGTAAATGAGGCGACCAGGCAGTAGATGCCCGCCGTGTAGTCGATCTTGCCGATAAAGCACATCTCCATGCCAAAGAAAGCTCCGGCAAGGGGCGAGCCGAATACGGCGCCAAAGGCCGACGAGATGCCGGCGAGCATGAGGTCGTGGTGGTCATGCTTTTTGAGGTGGGCGAGGCTCGAGATGTTGCTGGCGATGGTGCCGCCAATCTGCACCGCAGCTCCCTCGCGACCGGCCGAGCCGCCGCTGAGGTGCGTGAGCGTGGAGCAGACGAAGGTGAGGACGGCCATGCGCATATGGATGAGGCGTGTGCCCAGAGCGGAGTCGATGACCAGGTTGTTACCGCGTTTGGCGGCAAGACCGTGGTTTTTGTACACCCATGCGGTGGCAACGCCCACAACGGGAAGCAAGGCGTAGACCCACACATGGTGCTCGCGATAGTCGGTCGCGATATTCAACGAGGCCAAAAACGCCCAAGCGGCAACGCCCATGGCGAGCGAGACGATGACGACGAGTACGAGCAACTTAGCGCTCGCGAGTAGGTTGCGGGCGTTGCGGCGCGTGTCGGCAGCCAAGAGCTGCTCGGAGCGGGTGATCTGATGCCTGCCTGCCGTGATGACGTCATTAAGGGAGAAAAAGCCGCCGTCGTCGAGCGGCTGGGAATGATCCTGCGCTTTGTTTACGCTTTCGGGTTTGTCGTTATGAGCCATACGTTCCTCTTTTAGGTTGCAACGCAAGCATTATAAAACGCGGTAAACGCGACGAGCCGGTGGGTTGGTTTCCATTCTGTTTCGCGGCCTGCAACCGACAGGTGTATTTGCGAGTACAGGCCGAGTCGCGGTCGTGCGTCGGGGGATTATACTGAGACAAGCATAAAGAATCGGCGCCTCTGTTGTGCGCCGTGGCATTAAGAGGTGCATATGGCAGAGAAACTCATTCCGCTGGAGGACGCGCAGTCGATTGTTCTGTTGCACGTTGCTCCGACCGATCTCGTCGAGATTCCCGTGTGGCAGGCGGCTGGTTTTCCCTTGGCCGAGGACGCGGTGGCCGATATCGACATCTCGCCGTTTGCCAACAGCGCCATGGACGGATATGCCGTACGCTCGGCGGATTTGGCGCAGGCATCTGGCGAGGCGCCGGTGACGCTCGACGTTATCGGACACGAGGCCGCGGGCCATGTGTTTGAGGGCGCAATCGGCGCGTGCGAGGCGGTCCGCATTATGACAGGCGCGCCGGTGCCCGAAGGCGCCGATGCCGTGGTGAAGTACGAGATCGTCGACGTGCTCGATGGTGACGGCAACGAGGGCTCGCACGTTCGCTTCTCGGCTCCGGCCAAGGTGGGAGAGAACGTTCGCTCTGCCGCCGAGGAGGCCCATGCTGGCGACATCGTGATGCGCGCTGGCGAGGTCGTGGCTCCGGCGGGCGCCGGCTTGCTGGCAAGCGCCGGATACGCGAGCGTGAAGGTGCACGCTGCCCCGCGTGTGGGCATCATCTCGCTGGGCACGGAACTGGTCGCACCGAGTAAGGTACCGGCGCGCGGTCAGATTCGCGATTCCAACTCTTCGGCGCTGATGGCCGAGGCGCTCGATGCCGGCGCCGAGCCCGTGTTCTACGGCATCGCGCCCGACGATGAGCAGGCGATTGCCGAGCTGGTGCATCGTGCCGTGCAGGAGTGCGACTTTGTCATTACGAGCGGTGGCGCCTCGGCGGGCGATTACGATTTCGTGACGGCGCTCGTCCGGCGCGAGGGCGAGGTGCTGTTTGACCGCATCTCGATGCGTCCGGGCAAAGCCATTACGTTTGGTTTGCTCGGCGGTAAGCCCTACCTGGGGCTTTCGGGCAATCCAGCGGCGGCGTATGTGGGCTTTGAGATGCTTGCCCGTCCGGCGATTCGCAAGATGCGCGGTTTTGCCGAGGGTGCGCGTCCCGTGCAGCAGGCGACGCTCACGCACGGCGTGAAGAAGCGCCAGGACCGACGCTTCTTCGATCGCGCCACGGTTTCGCGCGACCCCGAGACCGGTGAGCTGTTGGTGACCGAGGCCAAGACGCAGAATTCGGCGCTGCTTGGAACTATGCAGCGTGCGAACTGCTTGTTGCGTATTGACGAAGGACCGTGCGAGCTCAAGGCGGGAGATGCCGTGGACGTTGTTCGCGTCGACCTGCCCGAGGGCGCCGTGTTGTAGGAGGAATGCTATGGAGCTGAAGATATCGATCGTGACGTGCTCGGATACGCGCGATCTTGCCCAGGACGAGGCTGGAGCCGCACTCGAGGAACTTATCGAGGCACAGGGCTGGACGGTCGCCTCACATGTGGTCGTGCGCGACGACGTCAGCGAGATTGGTGATGCCATTGTGGAAGCTGCCGATGAGTGCCACGCCAATGTCGTGCTCACCTGCGGCGGCACGGGTCTTTCGATGCGCGACGTGACACCCGAGGCGACGCGTGCCGTCTGTGACCGCGATGTGCCAGGTATTGCAGAGACAATCCGTGCGTACTCCATGACCAAGACGCGCCGCGCCATGCTCTCGCGCGCTATTTGCATGCAACGAGGTCATACACTTGTCGTAAACTTTCCCGGTTCTACGAAGGCCGCCCGCGAAAGCTGGGAGGCCATAGCGGACCAGCTGGAGCATGCGGCTCAGATGACAGCGGGCGGCGGACATACCAACTAAGCGGTTTACCTGCGGCGGGGCGACCTTATCGGTCGCTCCGCTTTTGTATTTTCCGCCGAATCGACGCCGAGGTGTACGGTAACTCGAAACTATATTCTCTGGCGAGAATAATTTCTCACTATCATTATTCGCGCAGAAGTATAATCTGGTTGCAGATTAAAGCCCGCGGTGGGGTACCCGGGCACAAGGTCCGAAAGGGTTGAATATGTTCGATATGGTTTCTCGCCGCGGATTCGTCTCGCTTTCTGCTGTCGCCGCTGCCGGCCTTGGTCTTGCCGGCTGCTCGGGCAGCAAGACGTCCGAGCCGGCCGGATCCGATGCCGGTTCTGCTAAGGCATCTTCCAAGAAAGCTGTCGAGCTGCAGGTCTTTGCCGCCAACTCCCTCGAGAAGGCCCTTCCCGAGGTCCAAGGGCTCTACACCGACCAGACCGGCACCACCTTTGCCGACACGCAGTTTAAGGCCTCCGGTGACCTCGTTGAGCAGATGAAGGCCGGCGCCACGGTCGACGTGCTCATCACTGCTTCCAAGGGCACCATGGATGACGCTGAGACCGCTGAGCTCGTCGACACCGACACCCGTGAGGATATGTTCGTCAACGACCTCGTGATCATTCGCGCCGAGGGCTCCGACACCAAGGTCGAGGCCATCGCCGACGTCGCGAACCTGGACGGCAAGATCGCCATCGGCGACGCCAAGACCGTCCCCGCCGGAAAGTACGCCAACCAGGCCCTGGCCTCCGTGAGCCTCTACACCGGCACCGAGGGCGACGACGGCGACTATACTCCCGAGATTGCCGACAAGGTCGCACTGGCCGATAAAGTGGGCACCGCAGCTGCCTATGTGTCCACAGGCGACTGCGTGGCTGGCTTTGTCTACAGCTCCGACATCTTCCGCTACGACGGCATCGAGGAGGCCTTTGTGTGCCCCGAGGATTCGCACAAGCCCATTGTGTATCCGGGCGCCGTTGCCGAGAGCTCCGAGCATGCCGATGAAGCCAAGGCGTTCATCGACTTCTGTCTGACCAACAAGAAGGCTCAGAAGATTTGGGCTAAGTACGGCTTTGAGCTTTCCGCGTAGTGCGGCTTGGCGCGATAATTCCATCGTTTTGTGTTTCACTCCGTCCTTGTATTCTCTTGGAGCTTTTCGTGCTTAATAGATTCCGCATGCTTGTCGCCTGTGCTTTGACCTTCGCGCTTTGCTGGGTGCCGGGATTTGCGTTTGCTGGGGACGCTGAGGACGGGGCCCAGGTTGCTGCGACCGCTCATGGGCTTTCCTATGGGATCGAGGGTTTTGAGCGGCTGGCCAAGGGGACTGCTCGCGCCATAGAGGGCCAGCCTGAGGGCTACCGGTTTCCCGTTGACGAGGACGTGGACCTTGTAGTGGCACCTGCTGCCGATCGCGTTGTGGTGTGGATATCGCCCAAGGCGGTCGAGAAGTATGGGTTGGATCCGCAGAGCAACGAGTGCGTATCGGGTCTCAAAGCCCTCGTCTGTGAACTCGACAGCGCAAACTGCATGGGAGGTGCGCAGCTGGGGGACGTGGATCTTCCTTGGTATGTCACGGCGGAAACAACGTTTGATGCCGGCGGGTATACCTATGGCTTTGACGAACGAGGTGCGGATGGGGACCGCTATGTGGTGATTGCGTCAGCCTCGGGTGATGCCAAGGGCGGCGCGCGTTGGCTTGATAGCGCTCAAATGGTAGAAGCATCGTCTGTCGTGTTGCGGGATGAGCAGGGCCCCTTGACCTCACTGGCCTCCTTTTTAGGCGACATCGACTATCGACCGTTTTGGGTGTCCGTAAAAACGAGCGGCCTTGCCCTGTTGATCTCTTTGGCGCTGGGCCTGTTCGCCGCGTGGAAGACTATGGGTACCTCGAGTCGCATCAAGGGCCTGCTCGACTCGGTCTTTACCATCCCTATGGTGCTGCCGCCCACGGTCTGCGGCTTTCTGCTCCTCATGTTGTTTGGTCGATCGACCGGGATGGGCCAGTGGCTGATCGCGCACGGCGTCTCGATCGTCTTTACGTGGCCCGCGGCGGTGATATCTGCCGTGGTGGTGTCGTTTCCCCTGGTCTACCGTACGGCGCTCGGTGCCTTCGAGAGCCTCGATACGCAGATGCTCGACGCCGCGCGAACCTTGGGATGGTCCGAACGTCGCATCTTTGCCAAGCTCATGATGCCGCTCGGCTGGCCCTCTATTGCCGCCGGCACGGTGCTCGCCTTTGCCCGCGCGATGGGCGAGTTTGGCTGCACGCTGTTCTTTGCGGGCAACTACGCCGGTATTACGCAGACCATTCCCATTGCGATTTACTTTGAGTGGATGGGCGGCAATACGTCGGTGGCCCTCTTTTGGGTCGTGGTCGTAATCGCGTTCAGCTTCCTGGTCATCCTATAGATCGGAAGAGCGTCGTGTAGGGAAAGAGTGTAGATCTCGGTGGTCGCCGTATCATTAAAAA
>CABSUD010000015.1:0-11970 GCA_902480795.1 uncultured Collinsella sp.
TTTTTGGCTGCTAGATGTTACAGATCGAGACATTGGCCACCCGTCTATCCTTATATCTCAATCTGTAACAGATGGACCCGTTTTGAGTGGCTAGATGTTACAGATCGAGATCTTTCTGGGACGTCCACCTGTTTGTCTAAATCTGTAACAGGTAGAGGTTCAAAAACCGTCTAGATGTTACAGATCGAGACGAACTGCTGCGGAGTGCCGCCATCGACTGCTACCCTAGGCCCCAACTGATGAATTTGTCCTGATAGGTGCCCTGCTGCAGCATTTCGCGGCTACAATAGTGCGGTTACATCGACGTAATGCATATAGAACGCAAGAAAGGATCCGCATGGCAAGCCTGTCGGATGAAATCTCGTCGCGCCGCACATTCGCGATCATCAGCCACCCGGACGCCGGTAAGACCACGCTTACCGAGAAGCTGCTGCTCTATACCGGCAGCATTCAGACCGCCGGTTCGGTCAAGGGCAAGAGTTCGGCCAAGCATGCCGTCTCGGACTGGATGGACATCGAGAAGGAGCGCGGTATTTCCGTCACCTCCTCGGTGCTGCAGTTCACCTATAACGGCGCCTGCGTCAACATCCTCGATACCCCCGGCCACCAGGACTTCTCGGAGGATACCTACCGTACCCTTATGGCCGCCGACGCCGCGGTCATGGTCATCGACGGCGCCAAGGGCGTCGAGGCCCAGACCAAAAAGCTCTTTAAGGTCTGTACGCTGCGCCACATTCCCATCTTCACCTTTGTGAACAAGCTCGACCACGAGGCTCGCGACCCGTTTGAGCTCATGGAAGAGATCGAAAACGTCCTGGGTATCAATACGTATCCCATGAACTGGCCGATCGGCAGCGGCCGCAACTTCCGCGGCGTGTTCGATCGTCAGACCCGTCGCGTTATCGCCTTCGAGGGCGATGGTCACGCCAACGCCACCAAGAAGGTCGCCGAGGTCGAGGCCGAGCTGGGCGACCCCGCCATGGATGAGCTCATCGGCGAGGAGAACCATAAGAACCTGATGGACGACATCGAGCTGCTCGATGGTGCCGGCGACGAGCTCGACCTGGATGCCGTGGCCTGCGGCAAGCTGAGCCCAGCGTTCTTTGGCTCGGCGCTCACCAACTTTGGCGTGGAGCCCTTCCTCAAGGAGTTCCTGCGTCTGGCCCCGACGCCGCGCGCCTATACCGATACGCTCACCAGCGAACCGGTCGATCCCTGCCGCGACGACTTTAGCGGCTTTGTGTTTAAGATCCAGGCCAACATGGACAAGAACCACCGCGACCGTATTGCCTTTGTGCGCATTTGCTCGGGCAAGTTCGAGCGCGGCATGGACGCCTTCCACATGCAGGGCAACCGCAAGCTCAAGCTTGCCACGGGCACGTCGATGATGGCCGATGACCGCGCCATCGTGGACGAGGCGTACGCCGGCGATATCGTGGGTCTGTTCGACCCGGGCATCTTCAGCATCGGCGACACCGTGTGCTCCGGCAAGCGCCATGTGCAGTATCCGCAGATTCCGACGTTTGCCCCCGAGATGTTCGCTCGCATTACGCAGGTCGATACGCTCAAGCGCAAGCAGTTTGTCAAGGGTATGGAGGAGCTTGCCCAGGAGGGCGCCATCCAGATCTTCCGCGAGCTGGGTGCCGGTATGGAGAGCGTCATCGTGGGCGTGGTCGGCGTGCTGCAGTTTGAGGTGCTCGAGCGCCGTCTCAAGGCCGAGTACCGTGTTGAGGTTCGTCGCCAGCCGCTGCCCTATACGGACATCCGCTGGATCCAGAACGACCCCGACACCATCGATATCCCGGGCCTTTCGCTCACGCGCGACACGCTGCGTGTCGAGGACATGCGCGGCGGCAAGCTGCTGCTGTTCACGAGCCCGTGGAACGTGGACTGGGCAACCGACCACAACCCCGACCTTATCCTGTCGGAGTTTGGCAACGTAGCCTTTTAACGCATCGGCGCGGTGGCCCTGCGGGGTTGCCGCGCCGCTTGCTTGCCTGATGCCGTGTGAGCGGCTATCATACCCACCGTCGTCTCAAGACCGGGGCGTCCGAGCAGTTCGGGTCCGATATCCTGCTCGTTAAACCTAAAACCAAAGGAGTACATAATGATCAAGAAGGTCATGGAGGACTACAAGGTCCTGTTGCGGAGCATTCCCGCGGCAACGGTTTCGCTGTTTTTCGTGAGTGTCATCATGATGAACCTGCTGGCCAACAAAGAGCTTATCAGCCTGCCGTATCTGGCACTCGATTGCGGCTTTGTGGTGAGCTGGGTTTCGTTTTTGTGCCAGGACATGATCTGCAAGCGCTTTGGCGCCAAGGCATCCATCAAAATCTCTATCCTCGCGCTGCTGGTCAACCTGGCCGTGAGCCTGTGCTTTTGGGCATGCTCGCTCACGCCCGGTATGTGGGGCGCCTACTACGACACGGGTATGATCGAGGTCAACACCGCCCTTAACGCCACCATCGGCGGCACCTGGTACGTGGTGCTGGGCTCTTCGCTGGCAATGCTCGTTTCTGCCGTGGTTAACTCCACGCTCAACCAGTCGCTCGGCCGTATGCTCAAAAAGAATAACTTTGCGAGCTTTGCTTTCCGCTCCTATGTGTCCACGGGTGTTGGCCAGTTTATCGACAACCTGGTCTTTGCCATTGTGGTAAGCCACACGTTCTTTGGTTGGACCTGGGTGCAGGTCCTTATGTGCTCGTTGACCGGCGCTGTTGCCGAGCTGCTGTGCGAGGTCTTCCTGAGCCCCGTGGGCTACAAGGTCGTGCGTGGCTGGGAGCGTGAGAATGTGGGCGCCGAGTACCTCGAGCGTCACGCAACCGCCTAAGGAGCAAGTATGCTGGTTTTGATCACGGGCGCTTCGGGCGGTATCGGAGCCGCGTGCGTGCAGCGCTTTTTGGACGAGGGCCACGAGGTCGTGGGCTTTGATCTGCTGCCGGCGGCGATCGAGCGCGAGCGCTACCGCCATCTGATCGTTGATGTCCGCGAGCCTGACTCGTTTCCAAGCGACCTTGAACCCCAGGTAATCGTGAATGTTGCCGGTACGCAGGATTCGGCCGACGATATTGCCGCCAACCTGTGTGGCACCATCAACGTGACCGGGCGTTACGCCTTTGTGGGGGAGGGGCTTGCCGCCAAGCCGGCGGCGGCTATTAAATCCGTGGTCAATGTGGGGTCGGCGAGCGGACATACGGGATCGGAGTTTCCCGCCTATGCTGCCAGCAAGGGCGGCGTTATCGCCTACACCAAGAACCTTGCAAACCGCCTGGCGCCGCAGGCCATCGCCAACAGTGTGGACCCGGGCGGCGTTATCACGTCGCTCAACCGTTGCGTGATGGAAGACGAACACCTGTGGAACCAGATTATGGAGCTCACGCCGCTTAAGCGCTGGGCCACCGCCCAAGAGATCGCCGAGTGGATCTACTTTGTGGGCGTGACCAACCGGTTTATGACCGGGCAGAGTTTGCTCATTGACGGTGGCGAGGCCGGCCGCACACAATTTATTTGGCCCGAATAGGAAACGCGCCCGATGGCATGGAGGTCATCGGGCGCGTGTTTGTTTGACAGCCTGCTTGTATTGCCAGGTAGTTTTAGCGCAAGCAGCTCCAGTCGATGGGTGCGGCGCCGTGCGCCTCGAGCAAGCGGTTGGCAGTGGAAAAGGGGCGCGACCCCATAAAAGCGGGGAGTTCTGCCGTGGCACGGTTGGCCGAAAGCGGCGAGGGGTGCGTGGAGGCCAGACAGAACTTGTCGGTTGCCTTGCCCGCGCCGGTCGCGGCGATCTTGCCTTCGACCATCTGCTGGGCAAAGCGGCCCCATGCCAAAAAGACTACCGGTTGGGGCAGCTGACAGCAGCGTTCGATAACATAGTCGGTGAGCGTGCTCCAGCCTAGCTTGGCGTGCGAGTTCGCGGCGTGCTCGCGCACGGTGAGTGTGGTGTTGAGGAGCAGGACGCCCTGTTGTGCCCATGGGGTTAGGTCTCCCGTGGCGGGAATGGGGCAGCCCAGGTCGGCTTTGAGCTCCTTATAGATGTTGCGCAGGCTTGGCGGCAACTTGGTTTGCGTTGCGGGGACCGAGAACGACAGCCCCATTGCCTGGTTGGGTCCGTGATAGGGGTCTTGACCCAAGATGACAACCTTGACCTGGTCGGCCGGCGTGTAGGCGAGGGCATTGAGGATGTCGTCTTGTGCCGGGTAGATGGTTTGCTCGGCACGCAAAAGGGCGATGCGCTCGAGCAGCTGGTTCGTAGTGTCACGTACCGGCTGCGGCGCATCGCCCAACCAAGTTGCTATGTTGCGGTCGCGGGTCGCGGCGTCCATGGGGCTCCTTTACGTCAGATGCTCTGTTTGCATCTATTGTAAAGGCGCACCGGTTGCCTTTATGCCACGGCTGTATGAAGAGCGGGGTCTACAAGACGCGCTCGGGCGCTCCTGCCATACGAGCCCGTCCATGTGCGCGAAGGCGCGGAAGCTCGACGGTTGCCACCATGACGCCGGTGAGGATGAGGGCGGCACCAAAGAAGGCGATGGGGCTCAGGACCTCGCCGACCAGGAAGAACGAAAAGACAGCGGAGCATACCGGCTCGAGCGAGAAGGCGAAGCCGGTGGTCTCGGCGGGCACGTGGGGCTGCACGAGCGTCTGGGTGATAAAGCCATAGGCAGAGCAGATGAGTGCGAGGGCAACGACGACCACGATCTCGCTGGGCGTACTGGGAAGCGTGAAGCCGCCAAAGGTGAATGCGGCGATGCCCGAGAACAGACCGCCGAAGCCCAGCTGCCAAACGCCCAGGGCAAGCGGATCGACTTCTTCGACAAACCGCTTGGCGACAATGATGTGTCCAGCGTAGATAAAGGCGGAGAGCAGCATGATGAGCGCGCCGGGATTCAGGCTGGTAAAGTCGGCGCCCGAGAGCAGCAGCATGCCGCAGGTGACGATGGCGGTGCCGATGAGCACTTTGCGCTCGGGGGCACGACGCAGCAGGGCGGCGTTGGCAAACGGCACGATCACGACCGTCAGGCTCTGCAAAAAGCCGGCGGTGGAGGCGGAGGTGAGACTGGAGCCCAGGCACATGCAGGTGAGCTCGGTTGCCATAATGGCGCCGATGACGGCGGCGCGGACCATAAGGTCACGGTTGATGCGCAACGCGTGCTTGTGGAAGAGCAGCAGACAAGCCGCAAAGGCGATGATGCAGCGCAGTGCAACGATGCTCGTGGCGTTCATGCTGTCCATGCCGATCTTCATGAGGGGGTACGAAAAGCCCCATGCGACGGGAACGGAAAATGAGAGCGCGATTGCTTTTTTGCGATCCATGGGACTCCTTTTGTTACAGAACGGTTTCGCAAAAAGGATTCTGCTCCCAGATGTGGATGTAGTAAAGCGAATGTATCTTTAGTATGATTAAGAAATGCTAATGTCGGCAGAAAAAGCCCTGGCAAAACGTTTTACGGCCATATCGATGTGGAGGAACGATGGCATCGCGGTATCAGATTGTTTGTATGGTGGTCGATCGCGGCAGTCTTAAGGGCGCGGCGGACGAGCTGGGCTATACGCAAAGTGCGGTGAGCCAGGCCGTCAAGGCGCTCGAGCGCGAGCTGGGCACCACGCTTATCGAGCGCGGAAAGCAGGGCGTTTCGCTTACGCGCGACGGTAAACAATATCTGCCGTACCTGCGCCAGATCGTGACTGCCGAGGCCGAGCTCGAGGGCAAGCGCCAGGAACTGCTGGGGCTTTCGTCGACTGATATTCGCATTGCGACGTTTACCAACGTGAGCCGTACTGTGTTGCCGCGCGTGATCCGCGACTTTGGTGCGCTGCACCCGGGCGTACGCTTTACCCTCAAGCAGGGAGATTACACGCGCAACGCCCAGTGGGTGCACGATGGCGTGGTTGATTTTTGTTTTACGGCGCGTGGATTTACCGCTGGGCTCGAGAAGCGCGTGGTCTATCACGATGAGTTGGTGGCGCTGTTGCCGGCCGCGCATCCGCTGACGGCAAAGGAAAAGGTGACGCTCGCCGACCTGGCGTCCGAGCCGTTTGTGCTGCTGGATGAGGGCGAACAGAGTCTGGTGCTCGATGCATTCGCGGCGCATGGACTGTCGCCGCACGTGACGAGTGAGGTGACCGACGACTACACCATCATGGCGATGGTGGAGGAGGGCCTAGGCGTGAGTATGCTCTATCGCCGTACCGTTGAGGGCATGCGGGCCGATATTCGCGTGCGGCCCATCGTGCACGCTCCTTCGCGCGACGTGGTGGCCGCCTGGCGCAGCTGGGACACCATGCCTATCGCCACGAGGCGCTTTATCGACTATATGAGCTCGCATATTGTCAATTAATGACTGGGGTGGCGTTGAGCGCGGTGTTTAGCGGGCTGTCGCTTTGGCTTGGGTGGCGCGATAGGTGCGTGCCGGGTGGCAAAGTAGCACCGCCACGACCATAAAGAACGCCGTGGTGCCCAGGCTGATGGGGTAGACCATCATGATGTTCGCAAAGGTGCGGAAGTGCGGGAACACGCAGAACACCCAATAGAAGCGGATGCCGCAGACGCAGATCATGGTGATGAGGGCGGGCGTGAGCGAGATGCCAAAGCCGCGCAGGTAGCCTGACATGTTTTCGTAGAACATGCTAAAGGCGTATGCCGGGAAGATCGAACACACGCGGATATAGCCGATCGAAACGATGTTGGGGTCGCTGTTGAACAGCGATAGGATCTCGCGCCCCAGGCCAACAATAACGATAATCGTGGTGAGTGCAACGATACCGCCTTCGACCAGGCAGACCTTGAGCGTTTTGGTGCAGCGGTCGATCTGGCGGGCGCCGTGGTTTTGTCCCACAAAGGTGGTGCAGGCCTGGCTAAAGCTGTTGAGCAGGTTGTAGCATACGTACTCCAAGCTCATGGCGGCGCTCGATGCCGCCATGACCTCGGTGCCCAGGCTGTTGATGGCGGACTGGATGATGATGTTTGCGACGGCAAAGACGGTGCTCTGGATGCCGGCGGGCAGGCCGATCTTGACGATGCGCTTGAGGGCGACGGGGTCGATAGCCAGGTCGCGTGGGGTGACGCGGACGACGGAGTCGGTCTTGAGCAGGCGGATAAAGAGCGTAGCGGCACTGACGGTGTAGGCGATGGCGGTGGCGATGGCGACGCCCGCGACGCCCCAGTGGAGTACGGGGACAAAGATGAGGTCCAGGCCAATGTTGAGGATGGTGGACACGGCAAGCGCCTGCAGCGGCATGCGGGTGATGCCGACGGAGCGGAAGATTGCGGCTTCAAAGTTGTAGAGCAAGATTGAGGGCATGCTGAGCAAAAAGACGCGTAGATAGAGCGAAGCGAGCGGCATGGTTTCGGCGGGAACGTTGAGCGCGGCGAGCATGGGCTCGGCAAAGATCTCGCCCAGTGCGATGACGGCAAAGCCCACGAGCGCCATTAAAATCGAGGTATGGACGGCGCGTTTGACCATGTTCTGATCGTTGCGGCCGATAGCGTTGGCGATGACCACGTTGGAGCCAAGCGATATGCCAATAAACAGGTTGAGCATAAGGCTGGTAAGCGGAACATTGGAGCCGACCGCCGCCATGGCGAGGGTTCCCTGGTCGCCCGAGAAGTTACCGATGATGACCGTGGCGATGAGGTTCGACAGCTGCTCCAAGATGCTCGTGGCGGCCACGGGGAAGGCGAACAGGGGAATATTGCGCCACAGCGAGCCGGTGGTCATGTCAATGTGCTTAGATGCGGTATCAGCCATACGCTCTCAATCTCTAACATGCTCTTTCGTGCTTATTTGCGCAGACGATGATACTCCTAATCGACTAGTCATTGGGGACGTTCTTAAACGACTAGTCATTTAAGAACGTCCCCAATGACTAGGTGGGGAAGGCGTGCGACAATGGTGGGCGTTGTGTTGTTCGCGCTAAGGAGTTGCCATGTTGTTGTGTCCCGTTTGCCATGAGCCACTGGTGGATGACGAACGAGGTGCTGCATGCGCGGGCGGACACCGGTTTGACCGAGCTCGCGAGGGCTATCTATATCTGCTGCGCTCGTCCAAGAGCGGCGACTCCATGGGCGATCCCAAGTCGCAGGCACGCAGTCGTCGTGACTTTCTGAACCGCGGATACTACGCGCCGTTGCGCGATGCGATGGTTGAGTTGGTGCGCGAACGAGCTCAGCGGTGCGCGGCTACGTCGGACAAGCCGCTGGCCTTGCTCGACATTTGCTGCGGCGAGGGCTATTACACGAGTGCCATGGGCGCGGTGCCGGGCGTGGATGCTTACGGCTTCGACCTTGGTAAAGAGATGGTGCGCTTGGCCGCCAAGCGCGGTGATGCGACCTATTTCGTGGCCAACATGAAGGACATCCCCGTGGCCGATGGCGCCTTCGATATGGTGACCGAGCTCTTCGCTCCCTTTAACGAGCGCGAATTTGCCCGCGTGCTGGCGCCAGAGGGCTCGCTCTACACCGTGGTGCCGGGCGCTCGTCATCTGTTTGGGCTCAAGGAAGTGCTCTACGACACACCGTACCTTAACGATGAGAAGCTGCCGAAGACCACCGAGCTCGAGTTGGTCGGAACGCAGCGGGTGTCTGCGAATATTACGCTTCAGACCCAGGCGGACATCGAGGCGGTGTTCCAGATGACGCCGTACTACTACCGCACGCGACCTGCCGACAAAGAGCGCCTGGCAAATTTGGACACCCTTCAAACCGACATCGACTTCATCATCGCCGAGTACCGCCACAGCTAACAACCTGCCAAAAAGGGACAGGTTTATTTTGGCAGGTTTTATCTGGGCAAACGTAAAGGGCCGACCGCGGAGATGCGCGATCGGCCCTTTTTAGTTGCTTGGCTGCAGAGGTTATGAGAAGCGAGCGCTTACAGGCGGTCCTTGTTCTCGGCCTTAACTTCGTGTGCCTGCTGAACAAAGAACAGGTCGTAGACCACGATGACAAAGGCGCCATAGTTGATGACGTCGCCGCCAAACGCGGGAAGCGTGAGCACGGCCTGCGCAATCGTGGCGATTGCGGCAACAATACCGAGCTTAAATGCGGCATCCACCTGCGAAGGCTTGTTGGCGCCCTTGATACCGGCGACGCCTGCGGCAAGGTCGACGAGGCCCTTAACAATCACCACAACAGCGGCGAGCGTGGCGTTCGATCCGTAAGCGGATCCAAAATTGCCGGTAACAATGCCGGCAATTCCGATGACGAGGCTGGCGATGCCCAGAACAAAATAAATCAGGGCAAGGATTTTGAGTGTCTTGCGAGCAGCGCTCATAGCTGGTCCTTTCGATGCGGGCGCGGAGAATCTGTCGCGCCCAGGTTACGGCACATATCGTGAAGCACATTGTAGTTCAACGGGACGATGCATGCGTTTGAAAGTGTCTCTTGCCTGTACGGTCCAACCTTTCAAAAAGGAAAGCTGGACGTAAGCCAAATCGATGGCAGCGTATGCGCGGCGCTGCGATGATGAGGCCGTAACAAGGAGCTGGTCTCAAGGAGGAGTCATGATGTACGGAGCAGAGCAAGTACGAGAGCCGCGGTCGCTGGGAAGGCGCATGAGCGATTCTGTGATCGCTGCCGTGTGCACGGGGTTGATGGCGGTGCTTTGCATTGGGATGCTGTGGGCCATGTCGCATGTGGGACAATAGCGGACGGTTGGGTACTGGCATAAACGGCGCCCCGCGTATTCGTTTGTTTATTAAGGAGTGTCCATGGGCGTCGTCGATCCCTTTTCTGTTGCTCGGGCCGCGGGGCTTGAGCTGACCGGGAAGCCCGAGGGCCTCACGCTCACCGACGGCTCGATGGAGCTGCGTGCCGATTTTGCCCGCATGCTGCCACGACTCAAGCAAGGCCGTCTGCAGCAAGAGCTGTTGGTAAAGGCTGCGCGCGCAAAAGGCATCGAGCGCCCATGGGCGATTGATGCCACGGCAGGCTTTGGCGAGGATTCGCTGCTGCTGGCTGCCGCGGGCTTTATCGTCGATCTGTATGAGCAGGATTGCGTGATTGCGGCGCTCCTCGAGGATGCCTTGGATCGCGCGGCAGATGATCCGGCGCTTGCGGCTGCCGTGTCGCGTATGCGCTTACATGCGGGCGAGGACAGCATTGCTGGCCTTCGCCATACAGCTGGGCTGATCGGGCAGGGCGAGCTTGCCGCTCCCGACGTGGTGTATCTGGACCCCATGTTTCCCGAGCGCACCAAGAGCGCGGCGGTTAAAAAGAAGTTCCAACTCTTGCACCATCTGGAACAGCCATGTACCGATGAGGAATCGCTGGTCGAGGCGGCGCTTGCTGTGCATCCGCGCAAGGTCGTTATCAAGCGGCCGGTGAAGGGCCCACTGCTTGCCGGCGTTAAGCCGAGCTATCAACTTGCGGGCAAGGCCGTTCGTTACGATGTTTTGGTGCCGCCGCGCCCGTAGCTTGCGTGCGATGGCTGGCGCTCCGTCAATGCCGCGCCGAAGCGGCGCCTATTTCCAAGGGTGCGACGTCAGGTGCCATCCACCGCAGTATTCGCATTTGTAGCAGGCCAAACCGCGTCGCCCGCGGTTTTCGCAGTCGGCCATAACGGCCTCGGCCTCGGCGCGCGTGTCGTAACGGTTTTTGCGTTCGCACGACTTGTAGCGCCAGGCTTCATCGCGCTCGGCGTCCAGGGCGTCGCGGCGCTCGTCTTCGCGCGCAAACAGGTCGCTCATATCGCCGCCGGTGGCAGCGCCCAAAAACTCGCTTTTGGCCTTTGACCAGGCGGCTCGCTTTTTGCTTCCCATCTGCTTCGTGCCTCTCTCCAAACGCTGGTATCATTGCCCAATCAAAGTGATACCAATAAACGTGAGGTCGCCGCGTGATGATCAGAAAAACCCTCGATACCGACATTCCCACCGTCATGGCTATCTATGACGCGGCCCGCGCCTTTATGCGCGCGCATGGCAACGCCACGCAGTGGCCCGAGGGCACGCCTTCGGTCGAGCAGCTGGCTGCCGATATCGCCGCCGGTGGCAGCTATGTGTGCGAAGTCGACGGTCGCGTGGTAGCGACGTTTGCCTTTTTACCGGGCCCGGACGAGTGCTATGACGTAATTGAGGACGGTCAATGGCGTAGCGACACTCCGTACGCCGTGCTGCACCGTGTGGCGTCCGATGGCACCGTGCACGGTATCGCGGCTGCGATGTTTGCCTTTGCCAAGGAGCGCGCCGATCACCTGCGTATCGACACGCATCAGGACAACCTGCCCATGCAGGGTGCCATCATAAAGGCCGGCTTTGAGCGCGCTGGTATCGTCTATGTGTCCGACGGCACGGCGCGTGTCGCGTTCGATTGGCTGCGCGAGGCGTAAAAGCTGGGCCTTACGGCAACAATTCACTCGAACGACAAATGGCCCAAACGGAGGCAAATTTAGTTGATTGCGGCGCCTGGGGTGCTTGCCGTGTGGTTGATAATGCTGCGCCTACGCGACTATTCCTTGGGCAGCTCGCTTCCACAATGACAGCACTTGGTCGCGCCCTCGTGCACCTCTTCCAGGCAATAGGGGCAGACGGGCGCCGGCACGGCTTCCTCAGCGGTGGTGCCGGCCAGCTTATCGCCAATCTCCTGCGCCTTGTTAAACGCCTTGACGATGGCAAAGACGATGGCAGCGACAATTAAAAAGTTGATGCACGCGCCAATGAACGCTCCAAAGTCGATATTGGTTCCCGGCACCACCAGCCCCGAGATCTCGGTGATTTTGTCGGTAAGCGAGGTCACGATGGCAGTTAATGCGCCGCCGATAATCACGCCGACGGCCATGTCTATCACGTTGCCGCGATTAATGAATTCCTTGAACTCGTTGAGCAATGCCTTCATGGTGGCTCCTCGCTGTTGTGAGGCTCGCGTTGTTACTGTCCCAGATGAACCAGGGCAGACAAAAAGGGGAGGTGCCGGCTTTCGCAAGGCGCGAACCTACGAAAATCGCCGCGCGGCAACGCGGGGCGATGAGCTCGGTCGGG
>CABSUD010000016.1:0-11767 GCA_902480795.1 uncultured Collinsella sp.
TTACCGAACTGGGCGGTCAGCTCCGCCTTGCGCTCTTTGGAAACAGTCATTGTTTCACCTTTCGTTTCGCGTCGCCCGCGGGCGACTCTATTCGCCTCGGACTGGGAAGCCGCCGGTGGAGCGAGCATCCAAGGTCGAGGTACCAACAGGTCGGTATGTTACCACAAGCGGAGCACACCTGCGCATCATCACCGACCCAACATGAATTCCATCGCGCGGAGCCGCTGATCGGTGTGCGTGGCGGCCCAAACATGCGAAAGCCCCAGCAAAAAAGCAGCCGTATGCGGATCGATCCGCTCGCCCATAAGGGTATCGAACGTCATGGACATCAGGGCACGCAGCCATGCGACCTCGCCGGTTGAGACCAACTCGGCGCCCGGAACGCTCGACGCGCACGAGCCGCACATGAGGCCGCCCGCCTGGGGCGAAAAATACGACAGCATAGGGTCTCCGCACAGCACGCAAGCCGAGAAATCGGGTCGGTAACCAACGTGCGACAGCAGTTTAAAGACAAAGGCCGCCACGAGCAGGTCCATATGTGCCGAGTCGAGCCCGCTGCCGACAAGCGTGAGCGCCCGCTGCGTGATGGCAAAGGTAAATGGATCCTCGGCATCCTCGAACGAGCACACGCGCGCAACCTCGGCAATCGCGCTGGCGGCACAGGTCGTCTCGTAGTCAGGAGCAGCACCGAGCGGCGCCTCCATAAGCTCCGCCTGAGAAACCACGTCGAGCGACCGTCCATGCGCCAACAGCATATCGACGGTACAGAAAAGCTCACAGCGTGCGGCCAGGCGCCCACCGGGCTTGCGGGCGCCCTTTGCCACGGCACTCACCTGCCGCCCCCGTTCGTCGAGCATCGTCAAGATCAGGTCGGTTTCCTTGAGCTTCGTCTTGTCGAGGACGAGCACCTTTGTGCGATATGTGCGAGAGCCTGCCATGAACGCCGAGGCTTAATCTTCGGCGTTATAGCCAAAGCGGCGAATCTGCGCCTCGTCATCGCGCCAGCCGGCCTTGACCTTCACGTCGAGCTCCAAAAAGACCTGAGTGCCAAAGATACGCTCAAGGTCACGACGGGCATCGATGCCGATATGCTTGATCATCTCGCCGCCCTTGCCGATGATGATGCCCTTCTGCCCCTCGCGCTCGACGTAAATCGTGGCGTGCACGCGCAGGACCTTCTTAGTCTGCTCGAGCGAGTCACAGATGACGCCCACGGAGTGAGGGATCTCGTCGCGGGTGCGACGCAGGACCTTCTCGCGCACAAACTCGGCCACGAGGGTCTCGTCGGACGCGTCGGTGCCCATGTCCTCGGGGAACCAGCGCGGGCCCTCGGGCAAGAAGTGAGCGACGGTCTCGATAAACGCATCGACGTTGAAGTTCTTGACCGACGACGTCACGATCTCATCGTCGTATTCCATAAGCTCGTGAGCGGCCTTGAGCTGCTCCATGACCTGTGCGGGATCGGCCTCGTCGGCCTTCGTGAGCACCAGGACCTTTTTGGAGCGGGCATTCTTGACGCGCTCGGCGACCCAGGCGTCTCCCCTGCCAATCGGCTTGGTGGCGTCAATCAAAAACGCGACAACATCGACATCGTTCAGTTCAAACAACGCGCTCTTGTTGAGCTCGGAGCCCAGGCCGTCCTTAGGCTTGTGGATACCCGGCGTATCAACGAAGACCAGCTGGTAACCGGGGCGGTTGACCACGGCACGCATACGGCGGCGGGTCGTCTGGGCCACCGGAGAGGTGATGGCAACCTTCTTGCCGTAACAGGCGTTGAGCAGCGTGGACTTGCCGGCGTTGGGGCGGCCGACCAGGGCCACAAAACCGCTGCGGAAACCGGGTTCCACGTCGCCAAAGCCCGCGAGGCTCTCGTCCTCGTCGCACAGGGCATCGAGCTCCTCGTCGCTCATACCCTCAAACGGGTCGAACTCCTCGACCTCGTCAAACGAATCGGCACCTTCAACCTCGTCCAGGACCTCGTCATCCAAAACTTCATCGGTAGGCTGCATATTGTCGGACATGGGAATCCCTTTCTAAATAAAGTCGAGCGCGTGGGCAAAGACAAGCAAGCCCACGATCGCGGCGGTAATGGAAAGAACGTATACAGAGGCAGCGGCGATATCCTTCGCGCGCTTGGCCAGCGGATGCAGCTCCTGGGTCGCCAGGTCGACAATCGCCTCCATGGCGGTATTGCACAGCTCGCCGTGAATCACCAGGCCGCAGCAGATGATGACCGTAGCCCACTCGGCAATATCGAGCCCCACGATGCAGCCGGCAATGACGGTGCACACGCCCGCCACGAGCATGACCTTGATATTGCGCTCGGTCTTGACGGCGGTAACGAAGCCCTCCATGGCGTATGAGAACGACTTTAAAAAGGACGGATGGTCCTTGTTCGATCCGGGAATCATAGACGGCTCCTAGTCGTGGGCATGATTGGTTATGGGGCCGACGTGAACCAGCTTGGGGTCCTCGCCGCGCTCAAGCGCCAGGTCGCGCAGGATGGCATCCTCGCGTGCCTCCATGACCTCGGCCTCATCGTCCTCGATGTGGTCGTAACCCAGCAGGTGCAGCATTCCGTGCACGAGCATCAGACGGCACTCATCGGCGGGGCTGTTGCCAAAGCCGGGGGCCTGGCGGGCAATGACCTGCGGGGCCAGGATAATATCGCCGAGCTCGAGCGTCTCGTCGGCGGGAATGTCCTCGTCAAAGGCCGAGTCGCATTCAAACGAGAGGACATCGGTGGTGCGGTCGATACCGCGCCACTCGTGGTTGAGCTCGTGCATCTCGTCCTCATCGACATACGAAAGGGAAATCTCGACCTCACGCTCAACGCCCTCGGCGGCAAGCACAAATCCGCAGATGTGCTCCACCTCCTGGGCATCGAGCAGCGTATCGAGCTCGGCATCGTTGCTGATCAATACACTCAACGGGACTCCTTTCGGTCACGTACGCGCTTCTCGCGCACATCATCATAAGTATCGTATGCCTCGACGATACGACCCACCAGGGCATGGCGCACCACGTCGGCGCGCTCCAGGTGAGAAAACGTCACATCGTCGACACGGCCCAAAATCTTCTCAACGTCGGCAAGACCGCCGCGACGACCCACCAGGTCACGCTGGCTCAGGTCGCCGGTAATCACGAAGCGCGTACCGAAACCGATGCGCGTCAGGAGCATCTTCATCTGCTCCACGGTCGTATTCTGCGCTTCGTCAAGAATCACGAAAGCGTTGTTCAACGTCCGACCGCGCATGTAGGCGAGCGGGGCGATCTCGATTACGCCACGCTCCATAAGCTCATCGGTGCGTTCGCGGTCCATCATGTCAAAGAGGGCATCATAGAGCGGGCGCATATACGGGTCGATCTTTTCCTCGAGGGTGCCGGGCAAAAAGCCCAAGTTCTCCCCCGCCTCGACAACCGGGCGCGTCAGAATCAGGCGGCCTACCTCATGGCGCTTGAGCGCGGCGACGGCGAGCGCCATAGCCAGATAGGTTTTACCGGTACCGGCGGGACCGAGGCCAAACGTGATGGTATGCGAGCGGATGGCATCCACATAGCGCTTTTGGCCAAGCGTTTTGGGGCGAATGGCGCGACCGCGATACGATAACAGCACGTCATCGCGCAGCGACGAGGCATCATGCTCGCCGTCGCGCAGAACCGCCAGACAGCGCGAGACATCATCGGCAGAAAGCGTGCGCCCGGAAGCGGCCTCACGAAAGGCGTGTTCGAAAAAACGCGCCACGAGTTCGACCTCGTCCGGATCGCCGCTCACGGCAACGCTGTCACCGCGGGCAACCACATGGGCGCGCACCAAGTTTTCGAGTGCACGAAGGACGCCGTCGCCGGCGCCCAAAACGCGCGAGGGGTCGATACCCTCGGGAACGGTAAGTCTAATCTTCGAGGCTTCCATGAACCTCCCTGCGTGCATGGACCAAGCCGGAATCATCGACTCCGATGATAGCAACATCGAGCAGGCACGGGGCTGTGAGTCCACAGGTATCATCAAGACGGGCATGATGGAACGAGCCGAGCGTCAGGTTGTCGCCATACTCGAGCACCGCACGCTCGACCGTGCCCACGCGGCGGCGGGCATCGGCGATCGCAAGCTCCTGTGCGGCGGCGCGCATGCGACGGCTGCGCTCGGCCATGACCTCAGGGGGTACCTGGTCGGGCATGTCGGCGGCGAGGGTGCCGGGGCGCTTGCTATAGCGGAACACGTGCATGCGCGAAAAGCCCACGCGACGGCACAGCGCCAGCGACTCCTCGAACTCCTCGTCCGTCTCGCCAGGGAAACCGACGATGACATCACACGAAAGTGCGGCCTGTGGCAGGTTAGCGCGGATCATACGCACCGTATCCTCAAAGGCCTCGGCACTATAGGGACGACCCATGCGATGCAGCGTCGCTGTGCAGCCAGACTGCACGGGCAGATGCAAAAACGGCGCGATACGCTTCGGATAGCGAGCCATCACCTTTAGCAAGCGCTCGGAAATATCCATGGGCTCCACCGAGGAGATGCGCACGTGGGCGATCTCGGTGCGCTCCATGATGGCCTGGAGCAGCTCATCGATCTCGACATGTTCGTCGGTCGCGCTCTTGCCGTCATAGGCACCCAGATTCACGCCGGTCAGCACGACCTCGGGCACGCCGGCCTCCTGGGCTTCACGCACCTGTTCGAGCACAGACTCGACAGGCACGGAACGCTCGGGGCCGCGGGCCTTCCATACGATGCAATAGGTGCAGCGGTGGTTGCAGCCATCCTGGATCTTCACACCCAGCCGCGAACGACCGAGCGCATCGACCACGTCGCCATCGCTGCAGGCGGGCACGCTATCAGATTCGACACCCAGCACCTCGCAGACGCGCTCGGCGACGTCAATCTTGGACGGTTCGGCGATCACGCGATCGGAGAGCTCCAGCAGCTCCTCGGGATGCAGGTTGACGACGCAGCCGGTTACGACCACGTAAGGCTCGCCCGGATAGGCCAGGGCGTGACGGACGGCCTTGCGGGTCTTGGCCTCGGCCTCCCCCGTCACGGCACAGGTATTGATAACGATCAGATCGGCGTCCTGGGGCTCCACCATCGCAAAGCCCAGGCGCATAAGATCGGCAGTGATACGGTCGGACTCAACCCGGTTGACACGACAACCGAGGTTGACGACGGAAATATGGGGTGCGAGCACACGGGCTCCTTAATCGAGGATGTCGTCGAGGGCACTCTTGATACGGTCGGTCACCGACTTCTTACCGGATGCGACGTCATCGCCCATCTCGTCGGCAAAGGCGCGAAGCAGCTCGCGCTGCTTGTTGGAGAGATTGGTGGGGACGACCACGCGCAGCTGCACGACCAGACGACCGCGCGAACCGCCACCGCCGATACGCGGCATGCCGTAATTGTTGACGCTCACGGTGTCACCGTACTGGGCGCCGGCGGGAACCGCCACCTTGACGACCTCGTCAGGCATAATGCCATCAACCTCGATCTCGCAACCGAGCGCGGCCTGCGCAATCGAGATATCGCTCACCAGATACAGGTCATCGCCATTACGCTTAAAACGCTCGTGGTCGGCGACACGCACGTTGACGATCAGGTCGCCCGACGGCTCGCCACGAAGGCCGGCCTCGCCAAAACCGCTCACGCGCAGCTGGCGACCGGTCGAAACACCGGCGGGAATATCGATGTCAATCTTTTCGTGAGAAGGCGTGCGACCCTGGCCATCACAGGTCTCGCAGGGATGATCGATAACCGTGCCTTCGCCGTGGCAGTCGGGACAGGGCGAAGAGGACTGAACCTGGCCCAGGAAAGAACGCTGGACCGTCGTCACATAGCCTGTGCCGTGACAGCGGCTGCACTGCTTTTCGGTCGCGCCCTCGGACTTACCGGTACCATTGCAGTCCTCGCAAGGAGCAAGACGGTCGTAGCTGATCGTCTTTTTGCAGCCGAGCGCCGCCTCCTCGAGCGTCACCGAAAGGGAGATGGCCATATCGCGACCGCGACGGCGCTCGCGACGGCTGCGAGCGCCACCACCGGCGCCACCGCCAAAGAACGACGAGAACAGGTCGTCCATGCCCATGCCACCAAAGATATCGTTGATGTCGACATAGCCAGAGCCACCGGGGCCGTCCGCGGTGCCGTAACGGTCGTAGTTAGCACGCTTCTGCTCGTCGGAAAGAACGGAATAGGCCTCGTTGAGCTCTTTGAACTTGGCCTCGGCCTCGGGGTCGTCCGAAACATCCGGGTGTACCGTACGGGCTTTCTTTAGAAACGCGCGCTTAATCGTCCGCGCGTCGGCATCCTTGTCAACGCCAAGTACCTCGTAGTAATCCCTATTTTCCGACACGACCGAATCCTTCCAACTTTCATTATTGTCACAGTGCGTCCTATACCCAAGCTGGGCCGGGCGCAAACAGAGGGTTTGATGTTATTGCATTCCGTACGGCGAAAGCACGGCCCGCTGTGAGCAGCTCGCGAACCAAACCGACACGAGCGCGAACATAAAACCGTTGGCAAATCCATTGGCAAACTGCATCGCACCGCGCTTCCACCACAGCAGACTGCGATGAAGCACGCCGTCCGACAGCACCATGAACAAGCCCATGGCAAACGGGATGAAGCACATCATGGCAAAGGCGGAGAACACGCCCGAGATGGCCGACAGTACCAAAAACGGCGCGATGATACCCATGAGGTAGAAGCCGGTGCGAGCCTTACCCTCTAGGCGCTCGGCCTCAACATGCGCGCGACCGACCAGGTCGCCGCCCGAAGCGCCGTTCGTACCGGCGTGACCCATGTTGGGGATGCGCACCTCGTCGCCATCATGCGTGCCGGCGGGAAACTCAATCGTCTGCTCGGAGGTCACACGGATACGGCCGCTGCCACCGCAATCGGGGCACGGGTCGGCAACCACTTTGCCGGAACCGCCGCACTCAGGACAAACCGTCTGGAACGTGCCCGCGCCAAACAGGAAGGACAGGTCCACATCGATATGGCCGCGTCCACCGCAGCTCGGACAGGTGTGGGCATGCTCTGACGAAACGGAGCCCGATCCGCCACAATGTCCGCAGGTGTCAAAGCGGGTGTAGCGAACGGTCTTGTGGGCACCGCTCTTGGCCTCCTTGGCGTCGAGCTTGATATCGACAACCACGTTGGCGCCACTCTCGGGGTTGTAGGCCGCCTGGCCGCGACGGGGCTGGCCCCAGGCGCCCCCGAAGGGGAAACCGCCGTCAAAGGGATTGCCGTAACCGGCGCTGCCGGCATAGCCACCGCCATAGGGCGAAGCCGTCGGTGCACCGGCAAAGGGATTGCCCGACCGCATGGCGTCGTAACGCGCACGCTTCTGCTCGTCCGAGAGCACGGCGTAGGCCTCGGAAACCTCTTTAAACTTTTCCTCAGCATCCGGATCTTTATTGACGTCCGGATGGAGCTTGCGGGCCTTTTGTTGGAAAGCCTTTTGAATAACACGCGAGGTGGAGTCCTTGGAGACGCCCAAAATCTCGTAGTAATCTTTTTCGTTCATCGTCGCCATGCGCGGCAACCTCCTGCTCACAGCAGCGTATATATTGCGGTAATTCTACCCGAGCGGCCTAGGCTAGACCCCAAAACAGCTCGAACAGCATATTTCCATCGAGCCAGCCCAGGTGTGTCGGCGCTAAACGGGCGCGGGCGCGACCTGCGATAACGTCTTTTGAGGTGACACACCCCACATGTCCTTCAGCATGATCGGGCACCCAAGCGGCAAGACCCAATTCGAGCGCGCGATCGCAGGCAGCTGCCAGCTCGTCTGCAGCAATCACGCTTGCCGAGTGAACCAACAGTTCGGGCCCAATGCCGCGCGTCATGCGGCAGGCGAGCATCAAATCCTCGGCCGCCGCCTCGCGATGCGACAGGTACTCGGCCTCAAACGCCGTCGCGCCATCGTTGCGCTGGACCAGGCGCTCGCGGTAAAAGTCACCACGGGGGGCCACGCCGGGAAAGAGTCCAGTCAAGCGATCGAAATCCTCAGCATCAAGCATACCCGCGGCAGAACGACCCAAACCCAGATAGCCCTGTCCGGTCCAGTAGGCGATATTGTGAGCGCATTCATGCCCATCGAGCGCGTAGCTCGCCACCTCATACGGATGGTAGCCCGCCGAACTCAGCCGCTCGCGCGCAACGTCCATGCATGCGGCTTGGAAATCCTCATCGGGCTCAAGCGACTCGTCACGGCACGCCATGCGATACAGCGGCGTACCCTCCTCGAGCGTGAGCGGATAGACCGACACATGATGCGGAGCCGCCGTCAGCACGCCATCGAGCGTGCTCTTCCAACTCGCTGCGGTCTGTCCGGGAAGCCCACACATAAGATCGCACGACACGTCAAGCCCAGCATTCTTGACCGTCGCGATGGCAGCGAGCGCCCGATCGGCATCGTGAATACGGCCAATCGCAGCAAGCTCGTCGTTGTCGAGGGTTTGGACTCCCAGAGAAATGCGCGTGACGCCCACCCCGGCAAGCGCCGCGGTGAGCTGCGAAGTCAACGACTCAGGATTGGCCTCGCAGGTAAACTCAACGGGCTTACACCACGCAGAGATACGCCGGGCGAGTTCTACCAGACGCTCCCCCGCCAGCGACGGCGTGCCGCCGCCTACGTAGACCGTGCGGATCTGCCTGAGTGCCCCGGCGTCTCCAAAGGCATCGAGGCGTGCATACAGCTGCTCAAAATAGGCATCGAGCGCAGCGCTCAGGTCGCACGAAGCGAAACTGCGCGAATCAAAGTCGCAATAACGGCATTTTTGAGCGCAAAACGGCACGTGCACATACAGCGCGGTAACGGCCACTCTTAAGCCTCCAGCGGATGAGCGGGCACCGACTCACCGGCGGCAAGCGCGGCCTCGCTGGCCACCACGTCGCGCTCGATATCATCGACCAGCGCCATAAACTCCTCGTACGTGGAGCAGCGCACCACCTGAGCGCGCCAGGCGGCGGCATGGGGCATGCCCTTTAAGTACCAGCTTGCATACGTACGGGCGCGCGACATAAGCGGCAGAAGCTCGTGCGTCAACGTCAGGTGCTCACGCAGAGCCTCCAGGCGCTCAACCGAGGAGCGAGAAGGAACCGGCGTGCCATCGAATGCAAGGGCTCGGGCATCGCCGAACACCCACGGATTGCCGTAGATGCCGCGCGCGATAAACACGGCGCTGGCACCCGAGCCTCGCAGATGCTCAGCAGCGTCCTCCGCCGAGAACACATCGCCCGAACCAATCACGGGAATCTCGACGGCGTCGGCAACCTCATCGACGACAGACCAATCGGCCTGGCCCGTATAGAGCTGCGTGGCACAACGACCGTGCACGGCAACTGCAGAGGCGCCCGCCCCTTCGAGCATCTGGGCAAACGTTGCGGCGTTGCGATCCTCGGCATAAAAACCTTTGCGGATCTTCACGGTCACGGGAACATGAGCCGCGCCCACCGCTGCCTCGACGATTCTTTCGGCCAGGTCGGGCGTGCGCATAAGCGCCGAACCCTCGCCCTTGGTAACGACCTTGCGAGCCGGACAGGCCATGTTGATATCAATCAATGACAGGCGATCGCCCACGCGTTCCTCGACGGCAGCGACGGCACTCGCAAACTGATCGGGCTTGGAGCCAAAGAGCTGCACGCAAATCTGCTGCTCCTCGTCGGCCGGCAACACCAGGCGCCACGTCTTGTTGCTGGCATAGGCAAGGCCTGCAACGCTCACCATCTCGCTGTAGGCAAGGTTGGCACCGCGGCGGCGACACATGATGCGATAGGCAGGGTCGGTTACGCCCGCCATGGGAGCCATAAGGAACGGCTGCTCGGCATAGGCACCCAGCAGCCGCTTGCTGTATTCAGAAAGCGCCATGGACCTACTCGTCCACCTTGAGGATCGCCATAAAGGCCTCCTGCGGAACCTCGACCGAGCCGATGGCCTTCATGCGCTTCTTGCCCTCTTTCTGCTTCTCGAGCAGCTTGCGCTTTCGCGAGATATCGCCGCCGTAACACTTGGCCAGCACGTCCTTGCGGCGCGCCTTAACGGTGGAACGGGCGATGATCTTGTTGCCGATGGCGCCCTGGATAGGCACCTCGAACAGCTGTCGCGGGATGATCTCCTTGAGCTTGTCGCACAGACCGCGGGCCAGGCCATAAGCCTTATCCTTGTGCACGATAAACGATAGCGCGTCCACCTCGTCGCCCGAAAGCAGGATGTCGAGCTTGACGAGCTCGGAGGGGCGATATTCGTTGAACTCGTAGTCGAGCGAGGCGTAACCCTTGGTACGGCTCTTGAGCTGATCGAAGAAGTCCAAGATGAGCTCGGCGAGCGGCATATCAAAGCGCATCTCAACCGATTTGCTCGTCAGGTGGATCATATCGGTCGTGACGCCACGGTGCTCGATGGCGAGCTGCATGACGGCACCTGTATACTCGGGCGGGCAGATGATCTTTGCTTTGAGGTAGGGCTCTTCGATACGCTCGATGCGCGTGGCCTCGGGCAGATCCTGCGGGCTGCGGACATCAATCATCTCACCATCGGTCTTGTACACGTGGTAGTCGACCGAGGGGCTCGTGGCGATCAGGTCCAGATTGAACTCGCGCTCCAGGCGCTCCTTGACGACCTCCATGTGCAGCAGACCCAGGAAGCCCACGCGGAAGCCAAAGCCCAGCGCCACCGACGTCTCGGGCTCCCACACCAACGACGGATCGTTGACGTGCAGCTTATCGAGCGCGTCGCGCAGGTTCTCGTAGTCCTTGTTGTCGATGGGGAACAGGCCCGTGTAGACCATGGGCTTGGCCTCGCGGTAGCCCGGCAGCGGCTCGGGGCAGGGGTTCGAAGCCCACGTAAGGGTATCGCCCACGCGCACGGCCTCGGGGTCCTTCAGACCCGTGACCACATAGCCAACCTCGCCGACGGTCAGAGCATCGACCGGCGTCTCGGCAGGGCGCTTGACGCCCACACCGTCAACCAAGAAGTCGCCCTTGGCCTGCATCATGCGCAGGGTATCGCCCTTTTTGATGGAACCGTCAAAGACACGCACCGTGGCGACGACGCCGCGGTACTCATCGAAGTACGAATCCAGAATAAGTGCCTTGAGAGGGGCATTTGCATCGCCCTTGGGAGGCGAGATCAAAAAGACGATGGACTCCAGCAGATCGTGGATGCCCTCGCCGGTTTTGCCCGACACGCACACGGCATCGTCGGCGGGAATGGCCAGATCGTCTTCGATCTCGGTCTTGACCTCGTCGGGATGCGCCGAGGGAAGGTCGATCTTGTTGATCGCCGGAACAATGTCCAAGTTGGCGTTCATGGCAAGCGTCGCGTTGGAAACGGTCTGCGCCTCGACGCCCTGCGTGGCGTCCACGACGAGCACCGCGCCCTCGCAGGCGGCCAGCGAACGCGAGACCTCGTAGGTGAAGTCCACGTGGCCCGGCGTATCGATCAGGTTGAACTGATACGTCTCGCCGTCGTCGGCGTCATAGGACACGCGGACGGCATTGGACTTAATCGTGATGCCACGCTCGCGCTCGATGTCCATCGTGTCAAGCAGCTGCGACTCCATGTCGCGCTCATCGACGGTATGGGTGAGCTCGAGGATGCGGTCACTGATCGTGGACTTGCCATGGTCGATATGCGCAACGATCGAGAAGTTGCGGATGTGGGAAATGTCAATTGAAGTATTCATGCGGACTATCTTACCCGAGCGGTACAAAAAATGGAGCCTGTTCCATAAAACAGGCTCCATTTATGCGCGTAATCTGTGTGGTGTG
>CABSUD010000017.1:0-11359 GCA_902480795.1 uncultured Collinsella sp.
ACCCAGCTCGCCCAACTTGCCCGCGCCAAACAACACCTTGGTCGGTGCGAAAAACGAATAACCGTTCATACGCGATCTCCTTACTTATATATGCGTCGCGTTGCCGCCATTATAGCGACCGCTGCGAGCGATCATGCCGTCTGCAAAGCGCTATCTCAGCTGCAATAATCGGCGTTTTCCCAGATAAAACCTACCAAAACAAACCTGTCCTTTTTGGTAGGTTTTTGCCTTGGGAGCGGTACCATACAGGCAATGATTAAACGAGAAAGGTGGGCCCCTATGGAACCCAAGCAGTATTACATTGGCATCGATGTCGGCGGTACCTCGGTTAAGGAGGGCCTGTTCGACGAGGACGGAAACCTGCTGGCCAAGGCCAGCGTGCCCACGCCTCCCATCGTTGACGCTGCGGGCTTTGCCGCGGTGACCGAGGCTATCGACCAGGTGGTCGCCAAGGCCCAGATTCCGCGCGCCTTTGTGGCGGGCATTGGCCTGGCCGTTCCGTGCCCCATCCCGGCGTCGGGCGATGCCAAGGTCAAGGCCAACATTGCCATTAACCTGCCCGAGCTGAGGATCGCCATTCAGGAGCACTGCCCCGACGCGGTCGTTAAGTACGAGAACGATGCCAACGCCGCTGCCATGGGCGAGGCCTGGCTCGGCTCTGCCAAGGGCGTGCAGAACGTGGTGATGGTCACCATCGGTACCGGCGTGGGTGGCGGCGTTATCGTTAACGGCGACGTGGTATCGGGCGTTGTGGGCGCCGGCGGCGAGATTGGCCACATGTGCCTGAACCCGGCTGAGGAGCGCACCTGCGGCTGCGGCGGCCATGGCCACCTGGAGCAGTATTCCAGCGCCACCGGCGTGGTGAGCAACTACCTTACCGAGTGCAAGAAGGCGGGCGCCGAGCCCATCGAGCTCACCGGCCCCTCCGATTCCAAGGACGTGTTCCAGGCCTGCCGCGAGGGCGATAAGCTCGCGCTGGCCGCGGCTGATACCATGGCCGATTATCTCGGCCGCGCCCTGGCGCTTATTGCCAACGTGGTCGACCCCGAGATGTTCCTGATCGGTGGCGGCGCGTCCGCTTCGGCCGATGTCTACCTCGACGCAGTTCGCGAGCACTTTAAGCAGTACGCGCTTTCCGCCTCGCGCGAGACGCCCATTAAGGTCGCCTCGCTCGGCAACGACGCCGGCATCATCGGTGCCGCCTACGTAGCCCTGCGCGCCGCCGGTAAATAGCTGGTGCAAGGGGGACAGCCTTGGCCCCCATGCCTGCGCCAAAATATGCCATGGCCCTTCCGTCTGCGAAGGCTCGGCATCGGCGTGCTACCATAGCTACGTCCAAGTACACATATCAAGTGGAGGATATCCATGGCAAACGTTCTTGTCTTTGGTCACCAGAACCCCGATAACGACGCCATCATGAGTGCCGTCGTCCTGTCCCAGCTGCTCAACCAGGTTGAGTATGCCGGCAACACCTACGAGGCCTGCGCCCTTGGCCAGCTTCCGGCCGAGTCCGCCAAGCTGCTTGCCGACGGCGGCATTGCCGAGCCCCGCGTGATCGATTCCGTCGAGGCCGGTCAGCTCGTCGTCCTCACCGACCACAACGAGTCCGCCCAGTCCGTTGCCGGCCTTAAGGACGCCACGGTCTTTGGCGTCGTCGACCACCACCGCATCGGCGACTTCGAGACCGCCGGCCCGCTGCACTACATCTGCCTGCCCTGGGGCTCCAGCTGTACCATCGTCACCAAGCTCGCCGACGTGCTCGGCGTTGAGCTTTCCGACGTCCAGGCCAAGCTGCTGCTCTCGGCCATGATGACCGATACGCTCATGCTCAAGAGCCCCACCACCACCGATGTCGACCGCGCCGTCGCCGCCAAGCTCGGCGAGCAGGTGAGCGTCGACCCGGTCAAGTTTGGCATGGAGGTCTTCCTTACCCGTCCGTCTGGCTCCTTCACCGCTGCCGAGATGGTCGGCAACGACATCAAGATGTTCGAGCCCGCCGGCAAGAAGCTGCTCATCGGCCAGTACGAGACCGTCGACAAGAGCCGTGCGCTTGGCATGATCGACGAGATCCGCGAGGCCATGCGCGCCTACGCCGCCGAGAAGGGTGCCGACGGTATCGTCCTGTGCATCACCGACATCATGGAGGAGGGCTCGCAGGTCCTGCTCGAGGGCGAGACCGAGGCCGCTCAGAAGGGCCTGGGCATCGCTGACGAGCACGACGGCGTCTGGATGCCGGGCGTCCTCTCCCGTAAGAAGCAGGTCGCTGCCCCCATCATGGCCGCCTGCTAGGTTCTTTTGACCTAACACCGACGACCGGATCGCGGACGCCCCGCGCTCCGGTCGTTTTTTGTGCGCGGCGCCGCGTCGTCTCCTGGACAGGCGTGCCCGTGCCGTTGAGCAAATAATGTTCAACCTGTGGTTCCGCTTTTCGGTCACGTCTGCGTGCTTGTCGCGCAGGGTAGGCTAGATGCAAGCGTAATACGTTAGAGCGCGGCGCCGCCATCTGGGCGGGCCGTGCTTTTTTAAGACGGGAGCCTTCCCGTGAAAGGAGCCGCCCATGGCAGCAACTGAGCAGCTGTTCAACGTTCGTGAGCGCAAGCGCTTTGAACGTCACGACATCTGGGAGCGCATCGCCGAGAACGGCACGATTTCCGCCGCCGTCATGGTCTTCGCCGCCATCGCCGCCGTCATTTGCGCTAATACCGATGCCTACGAGGCCATCCATCACTTTTTGGAGACCCCGCTGTATGTGGGCCTGGGCAGCCTTACGGCCGGTCTCACCGTCGAGCTTTTCGTCAACGACTTCCTCATGGCGATCTTCTTTTTGTTGGTAGGCATCGAGCTTAAGTACGAGATGACGGTCGGCGAGCTCAAGAATCCGCGTCAGGCCATGCTTCCCATGCTGGCGGCCGTGGGCGGCGTCGTCGTTCCCGCCTGCATCTACCTGATCTTTAACCATGCCGGCGCCCGCAACGGTTGGGCTATCCCCATGGCAACCGATATTGCCTTTGCGCTGGGCGTGCTGTCGCTTTTGGGCAATCGCGTGCCCAACGGCGTGCGCGTGTTCTTCTCGACGCTCGCCATCGCCGACGACCTCATCTCCATCGCCGCCATCGCCATCTTCTACGGTCAGAGCCCCAATCCGTTTTGGTTGGGCGCCGCCGCGCTTGTGACCTGCGCGCTCGTGTGGCTCAACAAGACGCAGCATTACCGCCTTGCCCCGTATTCGGTACTGGGTCTGCTGTTGTGGTTCTGCATGTTCAAGAGCGGCGTACATGCCACGCTCGCTGGCGTCATCCTGGCCTTTACCATTCCGGCCAAGTGCGGCGTCAAGCTCGATAGTCTGACCGACTGGCTGGGCGAGTGCCTGCCACTGCTCGATGACCGCTACGACGACGAGGCGCACATCCTGGGCCAGCATGACTTTACCGTTTCGACCACCAAGGTCGAGCGCGTCATGCACCGCGTGACCCCGCCGCTCATCCGCATGGAGCGTCTGATCTCCACGCCGGTCAACTTTGTGATTCTGCCGATCTTTGCGTTCGTGAACGCACAGGTTCGCCTAGTGGGCGTGGACATGAGCACGCTGCTCACCGACCCGGTGACGCTCGGCGTGTACTTTGGCATGCTGCTGGGCAAGCCGATCGGCATCTTTGGTATGACGTTTGCCCTGGTTAAGCTTAAGGCCTGCGAGCTGCCGCACAATGTCAACTGGCACATGATTGCCGGTGTGGGCATTCTGGGCGGTATCGGCTTTACCATGTCGATTCTCATCAGCGGTCTCGCCTTCCCGACGGCCCAGTTTGAGGTTCTGGCTGCCAAGGCCGCCATTCTTGCCGGTTCGGTCACCGCTGCCGTGCTCGGCATGATCTACATGAGCGTGGTCTGCAAACACCCCGCGCCCAAGGACAAGTAAAAGCACATACAAGTTTGAAAACGCCGCCTGTGAACACCATCACAAGCGGCGTTTTAGTCATTGGGGACGTTCTTAAATGACTAGGTTTATTCCACGGTGCCGTAGACGGCGCCCCAGCCGTGGGCGGCCAAGGCGGAGTTGAGCTGGTCGCAAAGCGATTGGCGGTCGTAGTAGCCGGGCGGCAATAGGTTCACGATTTCCATGAGATCGGGCGCCAGGTCCAAGATCTCGGCCTGTACGATGAGATCCAGGCGGTCGATGGCGTGGTGGTCGTAAAACAGTCCGTCGACCAGGCGCTGCAGGTCGCCGAATTCCTCGGCCTGGAACGATCCGTACTCCATAGTGCCTCCTTGGGCGCCCCGCGCCGGCATGTGCGGCGATTCGTAATTCATTGCGATGGACTTAATCTATCACGGCTTCATAACGTTGCGGCGGTGGCGGTCTATACTTAGACGAACTGCAACGTACCGCTTCGCGAAAGGTCGCACCCCATGCAGACGATCTACCAGAAGATGGAAACCACCGAACTCGATGCCGCCATCGAGGCGCTCAAAGCCGAGGTCGCCGAGGTCAAGGCCAAGGGCCTGGCGCTCGACATGGCCCGCGGCAAGCCGTCGCCCTCCCAGGTGGACATCTCTCGACCCATGCTCGATATCCTCAATGCCGATGCCGATCTGCACGACGGCAACGTCGACTGCTCCAATTACGGCTGTTTTGAGGGCATTCCCTCAGCACGCAAGTTGGCAGGGGAGTTCCTGGGCTGCCCCGCCGAGCAGACGCTCGTGCTGGGCTCGTCGAGCCTTTTGATTGAGCATGACATCGCCGGCATGTTCTGGCGCTGCGGCTCGTGCGGCAGCGAGCCCTGGGACGCCTACGAGACCGCGCACGACGGCAAGAAGGTCAAGTTCCTGTGCCCCGTTCCCGGCTACGATCGCCACTTTGGCATCACCGCCGACTTGGGCATCGAGAACGTCCCCGTCGCGATGACCGACAACGGCCCCGACATGGACGAGATCGAGCGCCTCGTTGCCGCCGACGACTCCATCAAGGGCATCTGGTGCGTGCCCAAGTATTCCAACCCCACGGGCATCACCTTTAGCGAGGACACTGTGCGCCGTCTGGTCGAGATGCCCACGGCCGCGCCCGATTTCCGCATCTTCTGGGACAACGCCTACTGCGTGCACGACCTGTACGACGAGACCGACGAGCTCGCAAACATCTTTGACCTCGCTCGCGCGGCGGGTACCGAGGACCGCGTGGTGGCCTTTGCCTCGACGTCCAAGATCACCTTCCCGGGCGCCGGCATCGGCTTTATCGGTGCGAGCCCCGCGGTCATCGCCGAGTTCTCCAAGCGCCTGAAGGCCGGCCTCATCAGCGCCGACAAGCTCAACCAGCTGCGTCACGTGCGTTTCCTTCCCACCATCGAGGCGGTCAAGGAGCACATGAAAAAGCATGCCGAGTTCCTGCGTCCGCGCTTTGAGGCCGTCGAGCGCAAGCTCACCGAGGGCTTGGGCGACACGGGCTGTGCCACCTGGACGCACCCCCGCGGCGGCTACTTTGTAAGCTTCGATGGTCCCGAGGGCTCGGCCCAGAAGGTCGCCGCGCTCTGCGCCGACCTGGGCGTCAAGCTCACGCCGGCCGGTGCTACCTGGCCCTATGGCAAGGACCCGCGCGACACCAACATCCGCATTGCGCCGAGCTATCCCACGGTCGAGGACCTGGAGGCCGCGCTCGATGTGCTGGTGCTGGCCGTTAAGCTTGTCGCTGCCGAGCTTGCGCGTGCCGAGCGCGCCTAACGCGCGGCTTCCCGTACTATCCGCACTTTCGATACGTAAAGGAGCGTATACATGGATTTGGGTATTTCCACCAACCCCACGCCAGAGCTCTACACCATTAAGGTAACCGGCGAGATCGATATCTCTAACGCCGACAGCCTGCGCAATGCCATCGACCTGGCGCTCGAGCAGCCCACCGAGGCCGTTGAGCTCGACTTTGCCCAGGTGAGCTACATCGACTCGACGGGCATTGGCGTGCTCGTGGGCGCCGCGCACCACGCGGTCGACCACGGCAAGCGCTTTAGCTGCACCAATGTGCAGCCCCCGGTGATGCGCGTGGTTCAGCTGTTGGGTGTCGACCAGGAGATTTCGATCACCGCTGCATAATCTTTGCCCCCAAAAGGGCATGCCGTTTGACATATGTTTGTGATGCGCTCGGACGTTTTGGCGTCCGGGCGCTATACTTGACCGAATGAATAGACGAGTTCCGGCCGAATGGCGCGGTGCGGGCTCGACTCACATCGAGCCGTGGAGGTATGTGTGTTTGGTATTGGAGAGGGTGAGCTCGCGATCATCGTGGTCTTCGGTTTTTTGCTGTTTGGCCCGGATAAGCTCCCGCAGATGGGCCGCACGATCGGCCGTGCCATCCGTCAGTTCCGTGAGACGCAGGAAAAGATGACGGCTGTTGTTCAGTCCGAGATCATCGATCCGGTAAGCGAGGCCGCGTCGGCTCCGGTCAAGCCCAAGAAGGCTGCCGTCGACGACGATTCCGATGCGGACGAGGATGCCGCCGAGACGGCAGCGCCCGCCAAGAAGGAGACCTTTGCCGAGCGCCGCGCCCGTCTTGCTGCCGAGAAGGCCGCGAGCGAGGGTGCTGCTGAGGGCGAGAATGCTGCCGAGGAGCCTGCGACCGAGGGCGCCGAGCCCGAGCCTGCTGCAGAGCCGGAACCCGAGCCGGAGCCGGCAGAGCCCACGACGGCTGACCTCTACGCCCGTCGTCCCCGCAAGCGCAAGGCCGTCGTCGACCAGCTCGCTCGCGAGCTCGAGGCCGAGGACGAAGCCGCTGCCGCCGACGCCCCGAAGGGAGGCGATGAGTAATGCCTATCGGACCTGCGCGAATGCCGCTCTTCGATCACCTGGGAGAGCTCCGTCGTCGCCTGACCATCGTGGTTGTGTCGGTGTTTGCCGCCGCTATCGTGCTGTATTTCGCCACGCCTGTTGTGCTCGACATCCTGGAAGATCCCATCCGCTCCTTTGTGCCGGATGGTAAGTTCTACATCACCACCACGCTCGGCGGCTTTGGCTTGCGCTTCTCGCTGGCCATCAAGATGGCCGTGGTCATGTGCACGCCCATGATCATCTGGCAGATCCTGGCATTTTTCCTGCCGGCGCTTCGCCCCAACGAGCGCAAGTGGGTTGTGCCCACGGTGCTCGCCTCGACGGTGCTGTTCTTCCTGGGTGCCATCTTCTGCTACTTCATCATCATTCCCGCGGGCTTTGAGTGGCTCATCGGCGAAACTTCGGCCGTCGCTACAGCGCTGCCCGACCTGGAGAACTACGTCAACATGGAGCTGCTCTTTATGATCGGCTTTGGTGTGGCGTTTGAGCTGCCGCTCATCATCTTCTACCTGTCCGTCTTTCACATCGTGTCCTACGCGGCCTTTCGCAGCGCCTGGCGCTACGTGTACGTGGGCCTGCTCGTGGGCTCGGCTGTGATTACGCCCGACGGCTCGCCCGTCACGCTGGGCCTCATGTACGGTGCCCTGCTTTCGCTCTACGAGATCTCACTCGCCATTGCCCGCGTGGTCATTACCGCGCGCGAGGGCAAGGAGGGCTTGTTTGTGAGTCGTCTGGACCTGTTCTCGGACGATGAGGATGACGAGGAGTAAATCGGTATGCACGAGGTTGGCATTGTCAACGGCATACTCGATACAGTGATTCGCGCGGCGCGTGGGGCGGGGGCCTCGCGCGCCGTTTTGGTAACGCTGCGTATCGGGGATATGACCGAAGTTGTGCGCGAGGCGCTCGACTTTGCGTGGGAGACATTTCGCGATGAGGACCCGCTCACGCGCGGCTGCGAGCTTGCCGTGGAGGAGGTCCATCCACAAAGCGAGTGTCTGGACTGCGGTGAGGTTTTCGAGCATGATCGCTTTCACTGTCGCTGCCCCCAGTGTGGTGGTGCCAACGTGCGCCTACTGCACGGCCGCGAGCTCGACATCGCCAGTATCGAAATCGAAACCCCCGACGATTAGCCCGCTAGCCATCTGGGGACGGGGTATAAATGGTAGAAATAGGCGTGCTGTGCGGCTTGACATTTCATTTTGACGTGTGCAAGCAGGCAAAACAGCGCATGTCAACGACGAAATCTACCTTTTCTACCCCGTCCCCAAATGGTAGAAGTAAGGAGCGCTGAGTATGGCTGAGAAAACGATTGATATCGCGTCGCCGATCCTGTCGCGCAATGAGCGCCTGGCAGATCAGCTGCGTCAGCGATTTAAAGAGACAAACACCTATGTGATCAATGTGCTGTCGAGCCCCGGTTCGGGCAAGACCACCACGATTTTGGGCACCAACGAGCGCCTGCGCGACAAGGCCGGCCTGCGCTGCGCCGTCATCGAGGGCGATATCGCCTCGGATGTCGATGCCATCACCATGAAGGAAGCCGGCATGCCCGCCATCCAGATCAACACGGGCGGCCTGTGCCACCTCGAGGGCAACATGATCATGGAGGCCGTTGACGCGTTCGACCAGGCCGTCGGTCTGGAGAACATCGACGTCATCTTTATCGAAAACGTGGGTAACCTGGTCTGCCCGGTCGACTTTGACCTGGGCGAGAACCTGTCCATCATGATCCTCTCGGTGCCCGAGGGCGACGACAAGCCCATCAAGTACCCGGGCATCTTCCAGCACGCCGGCGCGCAGCTGCTCAATAAGGTCGACGTGGCCCCGGCTTTCGATTTTGACATGGATAGGTATACTAAGACACTCGATGACCTCAATCCGCAGGCGCCGCGGTTTGCCGTGAGCGCGCGCAAGGGCGAGGGCATGGATGCCTGGTGCGATTGGCTCATCGGGCAGATTGAGCAGGCAAGGGCGTAAGTCGGCCGCCATACGGGCGGGCGTAGCCGCAGAGATACGAGATAGGAGCCTCTTTTGAAGCTCATCATCGCCGAGAAAAACGACGCTGCGCGTCAGATCGCCGAGCGTCTGTCCACGGTTAAACCCAAAAAGGATAAGGTGTACAACACCGCCATCTACCGTTTTGAGTGGAAGGGCGAGGAGTGCGTGACCATCGGTCTTGCCGGTCACATCCTGGCGCCCGATTTTTGCGACAGCGTGCTGTTCGATAAAAAACTGGGCTGGTATTCGGTGACCGAGGACGGCGAGATGCTGCCGGCCGATATGCCCGATGGCCTGGCCCGCCCGCCGTACGACACCAAGCGCAAGCCGTTCCTTGCCGATGGCATTTCCATCAAGGGCTGGAAGCTCGAGAGCCTGCCTTACCTCACCTGGGCGCCCGTCATTAAGCTACCGGCCGAGAAGGAGCTTATTCGTTCGCTCAAGAACCTGGCTAAGAAGTCCGACAGCGTCATCATCGCCACGGACTTCGACCGCGAGGGCGAGCTGATCGGCTCGGACGCGCTCAATAAGGTGCGTGAGGTGGCGCCCGACTTGCCGGTTGCCCGCGCCCAATACTCTTCGTTTACCAAGGCCGAGATCACGCACGCTTTCGATAATCTCGTCTCGCTCGACCAGAACCTGGCCGACGCCGGCGAGAGCCGTCAGCACATCGACCTTATTTGGGGTGCGGTGCTCACGCGCTACCTGACGCTCGCCAAGTTTGGCGGCTTTGGCAACGTGCGCTCTGCCGGCCGCGTGCAGACGCCGACGCTTGCCCTGGTGGTCGAGCGCGAGCGCGAGCGCATGGCGTTTGTGCCCGAGGACTATTGGCAGATTCGCGGCATGGGTGCCGCGCAGGGCGCTGCCGAGGACGATTGCTTTAAGATCGCGCACAAGACGGCGCGCTTTACCGACAAGGATGCTGCCGAGACGGCGTATGGTCACGTCGACGGCGCCAAGACGGCGACCGTTGCCGCGGTGACCAAGCGCTCGCGTAAGCAGCAGCCGCCCACGCCGTTTGCGACGACCTCGCTGCAGGCTGCCGCCGCGGCCGAGGGCATCTCGCCTGCGCGTACCATGCGTATCGCCGAGTCCCTCTACATGGCCGGTCTCATCAGCTACCCGCGTGTCGACAATACCGTGTACCCTGCGACGCTCGATCTGGGCGCCGTGGTGAGCGACCTGGCAAAGATCAACCCGGCGCTGGCGCCCGTGTGCAAAAAGGTGCTCGCCGGTCCCATGAAGCCCACGCGCGGCAAGGTCGAGACCACCGACCACCCGCCTATCTACCCCACGGGCGAGGGCGATCCGTCCACGCTCGATGGCGGCCAGCGCAAGCTCTATGACCTGATCGCCCGTCGCTTCCTGGCGACGCTTATGGGTCCCGCGACCATCGAGAACACCAAGCTCGAGCTCGATGTGAACGGCGAGCCGTTCGTGGCTTCGGGCGATGTGCTCGTGACCCCGGGTTTCCGCGAGGCATACCCGTACGGACTCAAGCGCGACGAGCAGATGCCGCCGCTGGAGCAGGGTGACACGGTCGACGTGTTCGACATGAAGCTCGAGGCCAAGCAGACCGAGCCGCCCGCGCGCTACAGCCAGGGCAAGCTCGTGCAGGAGATGGAAAAGCGCGGTCTGGGCACCAAGTCCACGCGCGCGAGCATCATCGAGCGCCTGTACGCCGTGCGCTACCTCAAAAACGATCCCGTGGAGCCGAGCCAGCTGGGTATCGCCATCATCGACGCGCTGTCGCAGTTCGCCCCGCGCATCACGAGCCCCGATATGACCAGCGAGCTCGACGGCGATATGACCCGTGTGGAGCGCGGCGAGGACACCGAAGAGCATGTCGTGACGCACTCGCGCGCGCTGCTGGCCGGCGTGCTCGACGAGCTGCTCAAGCACACGCAGGAGCTGGGCGACGCCATTAGCGACGCCGTCACGGCCGATGCGCGCGTGGGCGCCTGCCCCAAGTGCGGCAAGGACCTGGTCATGAAGACGAGCGCCAAGACCCGCGGCAGCTTTATTGGCTGCATGGGCTGGCCCGACTGCGACGTGACCTATCCGGTGCCGAGCGGCGTCAAGGTGAGCCCGCTCGAGGGCGAGGCGGCCGTGTGCCCCGAATGCGGTGCGCCGCGCATTAAGTGTCAGCCGTTCCGCCAGAAGGCTTTCGAGATCTGCGTGAACCCGACGTGCCCCACCAACTACGAGCCCGACCTTAAGGTGGGCGAGTGCAAGGTGTGTGCCGAGGCCGGACGCCATGGCGATCTGATTGCGCACAAGAGCGAGAAGAGCGGCAAGCGCTTTATCCGCTGCACCAACTATGACGATTGCGGCGTGAGCTATCCGCTGCCGGCGCGTGGCAAGCTCGAGGCGACGGGCGAGACCTGCCCCGAGTGCGGCGCCCCCATCGTGGTGGTCAACACCGCGCGCGGCCCGTGGCGTATCTGCGTGAACATGGACTGCCCGACCAAGGAGAAGAAGCCCGCCCGGGGCCGCAAGACCACGACCAAGGCGAGCGCGGCAAAGAAGACGACGGCGGCAAAGAAGA
>CABSUD010000018.1:0-11352 GCA_902480795.1 uncultured Collinsella sp.
ATTGAGCGAATCGGCCCATCGCTACGCGACGCCATGAGACAGACAATATCCAAGAATGGAAATGGCCTGCTCATCACTCTCGACGAGGTTCAAGACGCAGAGCTCGATGAGGTCCGAACGCTCTCCATTGCGATTCAGCAGGTTATCGGCGAAGACCTTGATATCGCCTTTGTTTTTGCTGGGCTGCCTTCGATGATTGAAAGCATCATCAACGGAAAGACACTTACGTTTTTGCGCCGTGCCCTCCCCTTTGATCTGAAGGCTGTGTCAGTAACCGAAGTGTCGTACTCCCTCGAGGAAACCATTGAAGCGTCTGGCATGGAGTTGCAGCCAGGTATTGCCGGCCAACTTGCCGAGGCAACGCAAGGCTATCCTTTCATGATCCAACTCGTTGGATACTACGCATGGCAGTTGGCGAGACGCGCACATACAGCGATTATTGGAGAAGAAGAAGCCGAGCGCGGCATTGCAACGGCACGCGAACGCTTCTGCGCCATGGTGATTGAGCCCGCGCTGCAGCGCATTCCGCCCACGTGCATCGCTTATCTGCTGAGCATGGCGTCTTTGGGGCAGACGAGCTCGACCAGCATGGTTGCCGATGCCCTAAACAAAACGCCTCAACAGGTGAGCTCCGTCCGCAGCCGCCTGTTAAGAGAATCGATTATCGAGGCCCCCTCGTACGGCAAGGTCTCATTTGCCATCCCCTACATGCGCAATTACCTCTACGAACACAAAGCCGAACTGGAAGTTGAACTGTAGAAGCGGTAACTGCCCTGCAAGACGAAAACCGTTTTCGTGCGGATTTATAGCAGACGCAAACGGTTTACGTCTTGATTTGCGTCCGGAATAAGGATGGAAATTGCGCTTTCGTACGTTTTTCCCTAGACGCAACGTGCTTTCGTCCGACGATACGTCTGCAATCCAGACGAAAAGAACCCCGAGCTCGTATGAACTCGGGGCTCTTTGTGCCGCACATCTATGAGAGGTGAAATTCGATGCGTACGAGCGCTACTCCATGAAGCCGCCTTGGAATGGCGGCGACCTCGTCAATGGGGTCAGGTTTACATGCACCAAGTTGGTGCAAAGTAACCTGCCCTCACGCAACAAGGGGCCGACTAGAGCTCGCAGGCAACCTTGTAGCCATCGCCGATGGCGTCGCGGATGTTGCCGCACTTGTTGGCGTCACCCAGCACGTGGGTGGTAACGCCGGCAGCGGCAAGGTCGTCGGCCAGCTTGGTGTTGGGACGATAGCCCATGGCAAGCACCAGCGTATCGGCACCGGCGATGGTGTGGACCTCGCCGTCCTTCTCGTAACTGATGGTGTCCTCGGTGATCTCGGTCACCTTGGCCTCGGTCAGCACGTGGACGCCCTTTGAGAGCATGCGCGTGATGAGCACCGCGCGACCGGCACCGCCCTCGTTGGCGGCGAGCGTCTTGGTCATCTCGATGACGGTGACATCGCGGTTGGCCGGCGACAGGTCGTTGACCAGCGGGGCCAGGTAATCTGCCGTCTCGCAGCCAACGGTGCCGCCGCCCACGATGACGATCTTCTTGCCCGGGAAAGCCTTGCCGCCCAGCAGGTCGTCAGCTGTCATAACCTGCTTAAAGCCCTGCATAAAGGCCGGAGCGATGGGCTCGGCGCCATAAGCCAGGACAACCTCGTAACCCGCGTAGTCACGCTGAATGTCCTCGGCAGTAAGCTCGGTGCCAAAGATGCACTTCACGCCGGCCGCGGCCAGGCGACGGTACTGATACTTGATCACGCGGGTGAGCTCCTGCTTTGCCGGCGGAACGGCCGCGATGCGCATCTCGCCGCCCGGCTCGTCCTGCTTATCCACGAGTACCACGTTGTGGCCGCGCTTGGCGGCAATGTAGGCTGCCTCCATGCCCGCAGGACCAGCACCCACAACGAGCACGTTCTTGGCCTCGGCGGCAGGCTCGTAGCCAGCCTCGTCGCGCTCCACGTCCGGGTTGACGGTGCAGGAGATGCGCTTGCCAAACATAATGCCGTTCAGGCAGCGCAGGCAGCCGATGCAGGGGCGGATGTCGTCGGCGTTGCCGGCAGCGGCCTTATTGCAGAACTCGGCATCGCACAGATTGGCGCGGCCCATCATGCAGATGTCGGCAGCACCGTCCTCGATCAGCTCCTCGGCAATCCAGGCCTCGTTGATGCGTCCAACGGTGGCGACGGGAATGTTGACGTGCTTCTTGATCTCGCGCGAGCAGGCGGCGTGCGAGGCCTGCTGGGTACCGGCGGCGGGAATCGCGGAGCCGCGCTTGATGGTGGTGCCGCCCGACACATGAATCATGTCGACGCCGGCCTTCTCCAGGCGACGCGAAACATAAATCATGTCGTTGAGGGTCAGGCCGCCATCGGTGTACTCATCGCCCGAGATGCGGACGTCAATGATAAAGTCCTTGCCGCAGCGCTCGCGAATCTCAGCGATGACCTCGAGCAAAAAGCGCATGCGAGCGTCGAGCGAGCCGCCGTACTCGTCGGTACGCTTGTTATAGAGCGGGGTCAAAAAGCCGCCGAGCATGCCGTGGGCGTGCGCCGCATGGACCTCGACGCCATCGACGCCAGCCTTCTGCATGCGCACGGCAGCGTCGCCAAACTGATGCGTGAGCTCGTGAATCTCGTCGACCGTGATGGGGCGCGGTGCCTCGCGGGCGTAAGACGGGCCCACAAAGGACGGAGCGATCAGGCGCGGCGTGCCCGGAATGTTAAAGGCCATGTAGGCGGGGTGGAAGAGCTGTGGCATGATCTTGCAGCCGTACTCGTGAACGGCCGCGGCGAGCTTTTCCCAGCCGGGGATAAACGTGTCGTCGTAGCAGCACATGTCACCCGGCAGATAGGTATAGGTGGGCTCGACCGTCACGACCTCGGTGATGATCAGGCCCACGCCGCCCTTGGCGCGGGCACGGTAATGATCGACCAAGTCGTCGGTCACATAGCCATGATCGGCCAGGTTGGTGGACACCGGCGGCATAAAGACGCGGTTCTTGACCTCGGTCGTACCGACCTTGATCGGACTAAAGAGCATCGGGTAGGCGGAGGACTCCATACAGGCTTCCTTTCGTTTGAGCCGCTCGGCGGCAGTTGCTGACGTACCTATCGTATCAGTATCCGCCGCATTCGCACTCACTCGCACTCCCCACTTTCAATCCCGATCCTCACAAAAAAGTTGCGGTGGAATACGGAGTAGATAAGGCCTTTGACAGCCAAGACAGTCCGTATTTCACCGCAACTGATGGGCGGGTGGAATTGAGGGCTCAGATAGTCAGTCATGCCCTCATCCGCCGCTCCTTCACCTACCGCACGCCGTCCAGCATAAGGTTCACCTTAAGCACGTTGACCGTGGGCTCGCCGAACACGCCGAGGAAACGACCCTTGGTGCACGCGGCGATGATGTCGTGCACCTCGTCCTCACTTTTGCCCGTGGCTTTGGCAAGGCGCGGGACCTGGTACTCGGCGGCATCCGGAGAGATCTCCGGGTCGAGGCCGGACCCCGAACACGTCACCAGGTCGACGGGCACAGCGTCCATATCGGCATCGGGATTGGCGGCGCGAATCTTCTTCACGCGCGCATCTATCAGCTGCCGATACTCCTCACTCGCCGGGGACAGGTTGGACGGGGCACCATACGCCATGAGTTCGCCGTCTTCGCCTTCGACAATTGACACGTTCTGGATACGACCCCACATGTGGGCTTCATCATCGAAGTTCTGGCCGATGAGCTCGGAACCCACAACCTTGCCGTCGACCGTAATAAGCGATCCGTTCGCCTGGTACGGAAACGCAAGCTGCGCGACGCCGGTCACCACGAGCGTGTATCCCAGGCCGCAGACGATGGTAAACAGCGCGAACACGCCAAGTGCGCGCGATGCGATACCTTTGAACATACAAACCTCCGTCTACATCATGCCAATGCCGAACAAGGCCAGCAGCATGTCGATAATCTTGATGAATACGAACGGCGCCACGATACCGCCCAGACCCCACACCAGCAGGTTGTGGGTCAGCAGCTGGCCGGACGAAAGCTCGCGGTACTTCACGCCTTTCAGGGCGGCAGGAATCAGCGCGACGATGACCAGCGCGTTGTAGATAATGGCGGACAGCACGGCAGTCAACGGGCTGGTGAGCCCCAGGATGTTGAGGGCGTCCAACCCGGGGTAGATCGGCGAGAATAGCGCCGGGATAATGGCGAAATACTTGGCGACGTCGTTGGCGACCGAGAAGGTCGTGAGCGAGCCGCGGGTCATGAGCAGTTGCTTGCCGATACGCACGATATCGATGAGCTTGGTGGGGCTGGAGTCGAGGTCGACCATGTTGCCGGCCTCCTTGGCAGCCTGGGTTCCCGTGTTCATGGCCACGGCGACATCCGCCTGCGCCAGCGCCGGCGCGTCGTTGGTGCCGTCGCCGGTCATCGCGACCAGATGGCCCTCATGCTGGAACGCGCGGATCTTCTCGAGCTTGCCCTCAGGGGTGGCCTCGGCCAGGAAGTCATCAACGCCGGCCTCGGCGGCGATTGCCGCGGCGGTGAGCGGGTTGTCGCCCGTCACCATGATGGTCTTGATACCCATGCGGCGCAGGTCGGCGAACTTCTCCTTAACGCCGGACTTGATGATGTCCTTGAGATACACAACGCCCAGCACGCGGCAGTTCTTGGTCACGACCAGCGGGGTGCCGCCGGCCTTGGCGATGCGCTCGACGGCCTCGTCGCACTCCTGGGAGAACACGCCGCCGGCTGCCTCCACATAGGTGCGCACGGAATCGGCAGCGCCCTTGCGGATCTCATTGCCCTCGTAGTTCACGCCGGACATACGCGTTGCCGCGGTGAACGGGATGAACTCCGTACCCTTATCCTCGAGCGTACGGCCGCGCAGACCGAACTGCTCCTTGGCGAGCACGACGATGGAACGGCCCTCGGGGGTCTCGTCGGCCAGCGAGGAAAGCTGGGCGGCATCGGCCAACTCCGCGGGATCGACGCCGTCGACCGGGATGAACTCGGCGGCTTGGCGGTTACCAAGGGTGATGGTGCCGGTCTTGTCGAGCATGAGGATGTCGACGTCGCCGGCGGCCTCGATGGCGCGGCCGGACATGGCCAGCACGTTGGCCTCGTTCAGGCGGCTCATGCCGGCGATGCCGATGGCGGACAGAAGGGCGCCGATGGTAGTGGGAGCCAGGCACACGAGCAGCGCCACGAGCGTGGTCACGGCCGTGGGGTTGACCATGTCGTTAAGACCGACCGAGAAGTAGGAGTAACAATACAGGGCCAGCGTGACCAGGATAAAGACGATAGAGAGGGCCACCAGGAAGATCTCCAGAGCGATCTCGTTAGGGGTCTTCTTGCGCGCGGCACCCTCGACCATCGCGATCATCTTGTCCAGGAAGCTTTGGCCGGGCTCACTGGAGATCTTGACGATGATCCAGTCGGACAGCACCGTGGTACCGCCGGTAACGGCAGAACGGTCGCCGCCAGCCTCGCGGACCACGGGGGCGGACTCGCCGGTGATGGCGGACTCGTCAACGGAGGCAGCGCCCTCGATGACGTCGCCGTCGCCGGGAATCTGCTCGCCGGCGCGTACGATCACCAGGTCGCCGCGCGTGAGCTCGGTGCCAGGAACGACGGTGAAGTGCTCCTTGTCCTCAACGGACTCGATGCGATGGGCCTCGACATCCTTCTTGGCCGCACGCAGGGAATCGGCCTGGGCCTTACCGCGGCCCTCGGCAAGCGCCTCGGCGAAGTTCGAGAACAGGTCGGTGAGCCACAGGATGACCGCGATGGCGACCACATAGTAGGTGGGCACACCCGCGTCCTGCACACCGAAGATGGAAGCGACGGCCAGGACGGAGGTCATGACGGCGGAAAGCCACACCAGGAACATGACCGGGTTTTGAATCTGGACGCGAGGATCCAGTTTGGCAAACGAGTCGCGGACCGCGCGGCCCATCATGTCTTTTTGCATAGTCATAAATCTGCGCCCTCCTTTACGCAATCATCTGGAAGAACTCGGCAACGGGGCCAAGCGCCAGGGCTGGGAAGAAGCTCAGGGCACCGATCAGCAGAACGATGAACACGAGCAGGAATACGAACATGCCGTTGGTGGTAGACAGGGTACCGGCGCTCTCGGCGACCTTACCCTTCTTGGCCAGCGAGCCGGCGATAGCCAGCGTACCGATGATGGGCATGAAGCGGGCGAACAGCATCTCGAGGCCGAGCATGACGTTGATCCAGGGAATGTTGCAGTTCATGCCTGCAAACGCCGAGCCGTTGTTGCCGCCGCATGAGGTGAAGGCATACAGCACCTCAGAGAAGCCGTGCGCGCCACCATTGTTGAGCTGGTCGGCAAGACCGGGCACCATGCAGGCGATGGCCGAGCACACCAGAATGGCAAACGGAGTTGCCAGGCACAGGACAACTGCCCAGCGCATCTCGCCCGGCTCGATCTTCTTGCCTAGGAACTCAGGCGTGCGTCCGACCATGAGGCCGGCGATGAACACCGTGAGGATGGCGAAGCCGATCATGCCGTACAGGCCGCAGCCCACGCCGCCGAAGACGACCTCGCCCAGAGCCATCTGGAGCATCTGGACAAAACCGCCCAGCGGGGTGTAGGAGTCGTGCATGGAGTTAACCGAGCCGTTGGAAGCAGCCGTCGTGAAAGCAGACCAGGTGGAAGAGGAGGCGATACCGAAGCGGCTCTCCTTGCCCTCCATGTTGCCGCCGGCCTGGCCGTCGGTCATCTCGATATTGACCGCTCCGCCATCGGCCAGCTGCGGGGTGCCCGCATGCTCGTTGAGGGCGATGATGCCGGTGAAGATCACCAGCAGGATGAACATGGCGGCAAAGATGGCCTTGCCCTGCTTGGTGTTCTTGACGCCGATACCGAAGGTGAAGCAGCAGGCGGCCGGGATCAGCAGCAGGCTGGTCATCTCAATGATGTTGGTGAAGGCACTGGGGTTCTCATACGGATGAGCGGAGTTCACTCCGAAGAAGCCGCCGCCGTTGGTGCCGGACTGCTTGATGGCGACCTGAGGAGCCGCGGGACCCTGGGGCAGGAACTGCTCGGTGACCACGCGCGCGCCCTCGACAACCTTGCCGTCGACCTTGACCGTGTCGCCCTCGATCTCGGCGCCGTCGATGACGCTCCAGCCGCCGTCTGCATTAGGCTGGACAGCGACGGGCTCTACGAGCTCAGCCTTCTGAGCCGGCTGGAAGTTGGAGATGACGCCACCGGCAGCCAGGCAGATGCCGAACACGAGGTTCAGCGGGATGAGCACATACAGGACGGTGCGGGTGAGGTCGACCCAGAAGGAACCCAGACCCTGCTCCTTGACCTGACGGAAGCCGCGGATCAGCGCGAACATGACCGCGATACCGGTGCCGGCGGAAACGAAGTTCTGCACGGTGAGACCCATGAACTGCACAAGGTAGGACAGGGTGGTCTCACCGGAGTAGGACTGCCAGTTGGTGTTGGTTATGAAGGAAGCAGCCGTATTGAACGACAGGTCCCATGACACACCCGGCAGGTGCTGGGGATTGCCTGGCAAGAAGGACTGAAACACCTGGAGTGCCACAAGAGCCACGAGGCCAATCCCCGAAAAGACCAGCACGCTCGCCAGATAGCGCCTACACCCCATCTGCTCTGCCGCGTCGATGCGAAGCAGACGATAGACGCCACGCTCCACAGGAGCAATCACAGGCGACAGGAACGTATGCTCACCATCCATGATATGGGCCATGAACCGACCGAGCGGAACGGCCAGGACGACGAGCACGGCAAAGTACAAGATGTACTGAATCGCAGCGTCCATAGTTTACGAATCACTCCTCATCAGAATGTAGATGTAATAGATAAGGAGTCCAATGCAGACGACTCCGATGATGGGAATGAGGATGTCCATTTACCGCCCCTTTCACGCGCGGTCCGATGTCTCGGACGCCTGCTCTCGCAAGCGTCTGGGGACAGTAAACGCTTCTAGGGATTAAAGAGGCGTGAGGGCCGGGGCTCACGTCCTTAAGATGCCGTAAAGATGCAGGTAGAAAGCACTATTGCGGCTGCAGTGCGCCTATACTCGACCACGCGAGCATACAGTGACGTCCTCACCGCGTATGCACGCATGGACAACGCTTCAGAAAGGCTACGCTATGCAGCGCGACGCATCGGACACTCGCGTCAATCCAGACCTCATCCTCAAGGCAATTGAGAAAGACGAGGTCGCCGATGACGCTCGAACCAGCCGGGGACACCTCAAGATTTTCTTTGGCTACGCTGCCGGCGTAGGCAAAACCTATGCGATGCTTCAAGCCGCCCACGCCGCCAAGCGGCGAGGTGTCGACGTCGTCGCGGGATACATCGAGCCGCACGAACGTCCGGCAACCGCCCATCTTGCACAAGGGCTTGAGAACGTGCCCTGTAAACTCATCGAGCACAATGGCATTGCGCTCAGCGAGTTCGACCTAGATGCGGCTATCGAACGCGCCCCTCAGCTCATCCTTGTCGACGAGCTCGCCCATACGAATGCGCCGGGGTCTCGCCACGACAAACGCTATCGAGACGTCGAGGAACTTCTGCATGCGGGCATCGACGTCTATACGACCGTGAACGTTCAGCATATCGAGAGCCTAAACGACATGGTTGCATCCATCACCGGCGTTGTCGTGAGCGAACGAATCCCCGACCGTATCTTCGATGATGCCGACCAGGTCGAGCTCGTCGACATAGAGCCCGAAGACCTACTTGAGCGCCTTCGCGCCGGTCTCGTCTACCGTCCCGCACAAGCCGACCGAGCGCAACAACATTTTTTTACCGTCGAGAACCTCACCGCACTCCGAGAAATCGCGCTGCGCCGCTGCGCCGATCGCACCGGCCACCTCACAGACGCCGCACGCGTGCTGGGAAACCGTGACTACTACACCAGGGAGCGTATCTTAGTCTGCGTCTCCCCGGCGCCGACCAATCCCCGCATCGTCCGTGCCGCCGCACGCATGGCGAAAGCGTTTCGCAGCGAGCTCGTCGCCCTGTTCGTAGAGAGCCCGCACACGCAAGCCATGAGCGATAATGAGCGCACCAAGCTTGCAGCCAATATCGCCCTAGCCGAGCAGCTCGGAGCACATATGGAAACCGTCTATGGCGACGACATCGCGTTTCAGATCTCCGAGTTCGCGCGCCTGTCGGGTATTTCGAAGATCGTCATGGGGCGCACGGGCGAGCGCAGCAGCGTCCGTCAGGCCCTCTTTGGCCGCAAATCTCTCGTAGAACAGCTCATAACATTCGCCCCGAACCTCGACATTTACATCATTCCAGACCAGTCGACTCCGCCCTCCCGGCCCAAAGGACGCCGCCGTGCACTCGCCCTGCAGCCGCCCAGCAGCCGAAACGTGCTTCGCACGCTGGCCCTCTCTCTTGTCGCCACGGCGATCGGCACGGCTTTCCGCCATCTGGGATTTGCCGATTCCAGCATCATATCCCTCTATATCCTCACGGCCCTGCTGACCGCCGTCACCACGACGGGGCGTATCTGCACGATCGTATCGAGCGTGCTCTCTGTAGTGCTTTACAACTTCTGCTTCGTCACGCCTCTGTTTTCGCTCGCCAGCTACGACCGAAGCTATCTGGTCACGTTCGGCATCATGTTCGCTACCGCTATGGTCGCCGGCGAGTTAACTGCACGCATCGCCGACAACGCCCGTACCTCCGCCGAGAACGCATTCAAAACGCGCGTACTCCTCGAAACGAACCAGCTCTTGCAGCAAGCCCATAGCGCGGAGGAGTGCGCCCGCGTCGCCATGAACCAACTCATCAAACTGCTAAAACTCGACGTGGTCTTCTACACCGCCGAACACGGCACGCTCGGCAAGGCGCTCTATGAGTCCGCTGGCACCGAAAACCGATCCGCGTCGCTGCTCACCGACTACGAGCGCGCCGTTGCAACCTGGACCTACACCAACAACAAGCGCGCGGGCGCAAGCACGCGGACCCTGCCTGAGGCGCGCTGTCTCTACCTCGCGGTTCGCACCGGCGACAAGGTATTCGGTGTCATCGGCATCGCCCTGGAGGGGCGCGAGACCGAAGCCTTCGAGCATTCGATCGTCTTATCTATCGTAGGTGAATGCGCCTTGGCGCTCGAAAGCGACCGAGCGGCGCAAGAGCGCGAAGAGGCTGCGGTCTTGGCGAAAAACGAGCAGCTGCGCGCCAACCTTTTGCGCTCCATCGGCCACGATTTGAGGACACCCCTCACGGCTATATCCGGATCTGCGGCAATCCTTCGGAAGAGCGACGAGAAGCTCAGCCTCGAACAACGCTGCGATCTTGCCGATGCCATCTACGACGACTCCCTCTGGCTTATCGATACCGTGGAGAACCTCCTCGCCATCACACGCGTCGAGGACGGCACCATTCACCTCAACTTCACATCCGAGCTCATCGACGAGGTCATCGAGGCCGCCCTCAGCCATGTCGCCCAAGCATCGCATGGACGCGCCGTCACCATCGAGCACACTGACGACATCCTGCTGGTACGCATCGACGTCCATCTCATCATGCAGGTGCTTACGAATCTCATCATGAACGCCTTCAAATACACGCCCGAGGACTCGACTGTCACCATCAGCGCACGTCGCGAGGGTGCGTTTGTCGTGGTGGACGTCGCAGACGATGGGCCGGGTGTGGCAGACTGCGACAAGCCTCATATCTTTGAGCGCTTCTTCACCTCAAGCAATACGCAGCCCGTGGATTCGCGTCGAAGCATCGGCCTTGGGCTGTCGCTCTGCCGCTCCATCGTGGAGGCGCATGGCGGCGTCATCGAGGTTCGCGACAACCACCCCCATGGGGCCGTCTTCCGTTTTACCCTGCCCGCCGAGGAGATCGAGATTCATGAATAATGCCGCTAAGCCACGCATCCTCCTGGTCGAAGATGACCTGACCGTTCAAAACCTCGTTTCGACCGCGCTTGACCTCCACGGCTATGTCGTGAGCAAGGTTTGCGACGGCCAGGCCGCCATCATGGATGCGGTGTCGCACGGCCCCAGCCTCATCATGCTCGACCTCGGCCTTCCCGACATTGACGGTATCGAGGTCATCACGAAAATCCGAAGCTGGTCGGCAGTCCCCATTATCGTCATTTCGGCGCGCACCGAAGATTCCGACAAGATTGCAGCACTTGATGCAGGGGCAGACGACTACCTCACCAAGCCCTTTTCTGTGGATGAGTTGCTCGCGCGCGTCCGTGCGAATTTGAGGCGTTCCTCGATGGCGTCGAGCGAGTCGACAAAAGCGAGCACGTTCGACAACGGTCCGCTGCATATCGACTACGCCGCGGGATACGCGACGAAAGACGGACGCGAGCTC
>CABSUD010000019.1:0-11084 GCA_902480795.1 uncultured Collinsella sp.
AACCACGTTTTTCCATCGGAAAATGTGGGAACACCAACCTAAGTCGCGGTGGAATAGTTCCTAAATGGGCTGGTAAACTGCCAAAACAGGAACTATTCCACCGCAACTTAGAGCCCCGCCGGCGTGTAAAAGAAGCGAGCCCGAATCCCAAAGGGAGACGAGCTCGTAAGCAATACATGGTAGGGGCGGTGGGACTCGAACCCACAATCCTTGCGGCGAGAGATTTTAAGTCTCCTGCGTATGCCAATTCCGCCACGCCCCCGTGAGACTAGAAGTCTAGCACAAGCCGTCCGTTACGCGTTGACGGCCATCGAGTGTTGCCCCGACTTCTCCAGGAACTCCTGGAACTTGGCTTCGTCGCCCTTGTTCTTGTACTGCAGAGCCAACAGATACTCCAAGCGGCAGCTCTTGACCTTGTCGTCACCGGCCTCCTTGAGCATGCGCTCCAGCTCGGGAATGTCGTTGTGGCGCTTGAGGATCATCGTGTCGTACATCAGTTGGCATTCGTGTGCGACTGCCTCGGCCTGGCCGCCCTCAAAGCCTTTGATCTCGTGCAGCAGCTCCTTGGACTTTTTGCGGTCCTCCTGGCCAACGTAGTAGTTAAAAGCCTTGATCACCAGGTCGACGCGCTGCATTTTGGGCAGGTTGAGCCCCAGCAGCAGGTCGAACATCTCGTCGGCGCGCTTGTGGTCCTCGCGCAGCAGATAGGAGTTCAGGCGCAGGTAGTCGCGGTTATAGCGCGGGTACAGCATGCTGGTGAGTTTGCCATCGAGCAAACGATCGAACTCGTCCCACTGCTTGGCAGCCATAAGCTGTTGCAGGCGCTTAAACGTGGTGCGTTTTTTTACGCTAAAGAACACCGATATGGCGATACAAATAATGACGACGGCGGTCAAGAGGGTGCGGGAATCGGGCATTTTAGAGTCCTTAGTCGCTCGTAAAGCGAGCGGTATGACAACACGTGCTAGATGTATTATACGCGGCGTGCAAGCAAACTGGCATAAAAGCGCATCGAGGCCGAGCGCCATCGCTCGCTGCGGTACACTTACCTAAAGTAAACCATGAAGGGAGACATTACCTATGAAGAAAATCGTTTTGGCTTGCGGCGCTGGCGCTGCCACTTCCACGCTTGTTGCCCAGAAGGTCGCCACCCTGCTCGATGCCAACGGTTACGCCGACAAGTACGAGATCGTGCAGTGCGCCATCTCCGAGGCCAAGGATACTTGCGACGAGGGCGCCGACCTGCTGATCGCCACTACCGTTGCCCCCGAGGGCCTCACCTGCCCGTACGTGAGCGGCGTGCCCTTCATGACCGGCATGAACCGCGTCGCTGCCGAGAAGGCCGTTCTTGACGTCATGGCTCAGTAGGCGCTGACTGTATGAGTGAGCAGAACGCCAACCCGGTAGAGCTCTTTGGCATGCGCGTTGCCCATGTGGGCATTAACGCCACCGACCCGGCCGATGCCCTGGAGATCGCGGAGCTGTTCTCGACGATGATGGGCCTGCCCGTCATCGAGACCCCGGTTTCGTACTTTAACGATTCGCTGGTCGAGGTCATGAAGCAGAATGGTCGTGGCACCAAGGGCCACATCGGCTTTGCCGTCAACGACATTGATGCGGCCGAGAAGTGGTTTGCCGAGCGCGGGCTCGAGGTCAACGAAGAGTCGCGCGCGCTGCTGCCCGACGGTAGCACCAAGCTCGTGTACTTTAAGCGCGAGTTCGCCGGTTTCGCCGTGCATCTGTGCCGCGAGTAGCGCACAAGCTGCCATAGCTAGCAAAAAGGGATAGGGCCGTGTGGCCCTATCCCTTTATTTTCAAGACTTTAGTCTGCTGGCCGCGCAGCGGCCAGCTTTAAACCACCCGCTACGCGGGTGGAGACAAACGGCTTTACAAAGCCACCCCTCCGACCGATATTGACGATTGTTCAGGCCGTCAAGAATTCGAGTCGAAGGGGTGGTCGCCATGGCCCAGAAGGCCTACAGCCTTTCCCACACGAAGTGGATGTGCAAGTACCACATCGTGTTCACGCCGAAGTATAGGCGCAAAGTGATCTACAACCAAATCAGGAGCGACATAGGGGAGATCCTCAGGAAGCTGTGCGAGTACAAGGGGATCGAGATAATCGAGGGGCACCTGATGCCCGACCACGTGCACGTGCTGCTGGCGATCCCGCCGAAGTACAGCGTCGCGAGCGTCATGGGCTACCTGAAGGGGAAGAGCTCGCTGATGATATTCGACAGGCACGCCAACCTCAAGTACAAGTTCGGCAACAGGAAGTTCTGGGCGGAGGGCTACTACGTGTCCACCGTCGGCCTGAACGAGGCGACGATCGCCAAGTACATCAGGGAGCAGGAGTCCCACGACATCGCGCTGGACAAGCTGAGCGTGAAGGAGTACGAGGACCCCTTCAAGAGGGGGTGATGCTGCCGGTTCGACCGGCGCGCCACGGGTCAAGATGCACTAGGCCTGGACGAAGTCCGGGCCCGCGCCTTTAGACGCGAGCCCGGGGCCCGTGGGTTATACCCTAAGAGCAAACCACCCTTTTTAAGGGTGGTTCTGATTTATGCCGAGGGGCTTCCTAGCGCGGCAGGCGAATCGTAAAGCGGCTGCCGACGCCCTCGACTGAGGTCACGCCAATGACGCCGCCATGGCTATCGACGATCCACTTGGCAATGGCAAGCCCCAGACCCGAGCCCTGTGCGCCGGCATCGCGTGCATTGTCGGCGCGGTAGAACCGTTCAAACGCGTGAGCTGCGGATTCTTGGTTCATGCCGATGCCCTCGTCCTCAACACTTATGTCGATCGCGCCCGTGCCCGTATCGGGAGTTATGGCAAACGTGACGGTCGTTCCCGCGTCCGAATACTTGGCGGCGTTTTGCACGATCACGCGCAGAGCTTGCTTTACGAGCGCCACGTCAACGGGCGCGTCGCAGCGCGGGTCGCTGGCAAGCGCAGCGTCAAAGGCCAGTCGATACGTGTGCTCGGTATCGATCATCTGCGATTCCTCGCATACCTCGCCGACCAGTGCGGCAAGGTTAGTATTTGCGCGCCGCAGGACCGTGCGTCCGGCATCGCCGCGCGCCAAAAACAGCAGCTGCTCCACAAGCTCTTGCATGTGCTCGCTTTCGGCCTTGAGGGACGCGATGGACTCCGCCAGCACGTCCGGATCGTCTTTGCCCCAGCGGTCGAGCATGTTTACGTAGCCCTGAATCACCGCGATGGGCGTGCGCAGTTCGTGACTCGCGTCGTTGACAAAGCGCATCTGCTGCAGCTTGGCCTCTTGCATCTGACGCAGCAGACGGTTGAGTGCGACCTCGATGCTTGCCAGGTCGGCGTCGCCGGTAGTGACGCTCGGCGAGTCGACGCTTGCGCGCTCGATGGCCTGCTCCAGCGTTTCCATCTTGCCGCCGGAGAGCTGCATGCGGCCGAGTTCGTCCACGCGCAGGGCCAGATCGTTGAGCGGTGCCATGGTTCGGCGCACACGGCGGGCGCCGCCGAGCATGTTGAGCATGCTGATGACCTGCCAACCCACAACGACAAGGTAGAGAGGCCATAGCGTGACGAGGTCCTGTGCGAGGGGGAAAGTCTTGGTGATACGCGCAAGCTCGACGGTATAGGTGAGCGTTGCCAGGTCCCAGCCACGCGCGGGCGTCAGCGACATGCCGCGAACGGTGGCGCTGGGGATCCATCCTGCGGTAAACGCGCCGTCGGGCAGCGTCTGGTTGTATCCATAGACGAGGATCGCCGCCGCAATAACCAACAGCAACAGATCGAGCCAGACGTAGCTCATCAAGCGGCGCCACATATAGCTCCAGTTGATGGCGCGGGCGATGGATGTGACGCGCTTGGCCTCGGCGTTACGCACGGCAGACATAGCCCACCCCGCGCACGGTTTGGATGATTCGGGCGCCGCCGGCGTCCTCGATCTTGGCGCGCAGGTGCGCGATGTGCACGTCGACGTTGTTGGTGTCGCCCACGTATTCGTAGCCCAGCGCCTCGTGCGCGATGCGCTCGCGTGTGAGCACGGTGCCGGCATGCGTCATAAGCAGGGCGAGGACGTCGAACTCGCGAGCCGTGAGCGCGATAGGCGAGCCGCCGACTGTGACTTCGCGGCGGCCGGGATCGAGCACGACTGAGCCAACGGTGAGCGTAGCGGGGGAGGGCGAGGCGGAAGCCTGGGCCGAGTCGCTGACCGGGGGTATCGCACCGGCGCCGACGCCCGCGTCGCTCGCCGCGCCCGTCCCGATGCCGCCAACGCCCGAAGCCGCCCGCACGGCCTCCGAGCGCTTCAGCGCAACGCGGATCCGTGCGAACAGCTCCTCAATGGCAAACGGCTTGGTTAGGTAATCGTCAGCACCTGCATCGAGCCCGGCCACCTTGTCCATCACGGCGTCTCGCGCGGTGACCATAATCACTGGCACATCCTTGTGCTTGCGTACGCGCCGCAGGACCTCCATGCCGTTGAGCTGCGGCAACAGCACGTCGAGCAGAATCAGATCGTAGTCGCGCTCCAGCGCCAGGTCCACGGCGGTGCGGCCGTCGGCGGCGTGCTCCACCTGGTAGCCCTCGTGCTCCAGCTCGAGCGTCACAAAGCGGGCGATTTTCTCCTCGTCCTCTACGATCAGGATTCGTGCCATACGTGCCCCCGTCTGCGATTACTTGTCGTCGTTCAGATTTTGCTTGATGTCGTCCGCGGCATTGGCAGCGCTGTCCATCAAGTTGTTGATGCTGCCGGGCACGTCGCCGTCGCTATCGATGCGGTAACGCATGCCAAAGAACAGGCCAATCAGCATCAGCCATATCGTGGCGCCCCAGGCAAACAGCGCGACGATGGGGATCAGGATGGGAATGTTGAGGATGATCGCATCGCGCCGCGTGGCGATAAACTTGGTGTCCAGACTCAGGCGGAAGAGCTTTTTGAGGTACTCCCACACGCCGTCCATCTTCTTGGAGAAGTCGGTCTTTTCGCTCGACTTCTCGTAGGCGGCCTGCGCGGCGACCATCTCGGCCGAGGGTTCATCGACCGGCCCGGACTCGGTGGCGGCATGCGCCGACGTGGTCTGCGTCTTGCCCTGCGACTCGAGCCAAATGATGGCATCCAAAACGTTGCCGTCGGCAGCGTCGAGCGCGGCCTTAGCATCGGTGTAGCTCACGTTGCACTTGGTGCGGATGGTTTCAACTTTTTCGAGGTCGTCCATGACCTGTCCTTTCGTTCGATGGGCGCGACGCCGGATGATCTACCCGGGCGCGAGCGTTGCGTTCGGCGGCCTGCGTGGCGCCGCCCCGCCCTTGGTCGAACTCTATAGTGCAGGTTATAGATTAAGCGATTCTTGAGCCAAGATTAATGTTGGATGAGTTTTTGGGTGGCGGTGGGGAAGGGGAGAGGTGTCCTTCTGGATAGCTAGCAGCGAGGTCTAATACTTTCCCGAGAAGTGAACGAGCCAAATCGGACCCCCGAAGCATCGACACTTTTCGGGTGCCGTTTCCTGCGGCTTTGATGCCAGAATCCTGCGTTTATGCCGTTGAAAAATGCGGATGCTCCAGGGGTCCAAAAACAGACGTTCACTTCGCGGAAAAGTATTAGACCTCGATAGCGGGGGATGGGGTACCGGTGTAAAACGGCGTCAATGGTTGGTCGAGCAGGCGGTTTCTCCATTGATGTCCGCACGACATGTGACACTTACCCTGCCGCCCTGCTCTGCCGCGGTGGCATATACCCGAACAGCGACCCTCTAAGGAGTTCGATACCAATGAGCGACAACACCAAGCATCTCGCAAAGAAGTGCGTCAAGGACGCGGGGCCGTGCCTCGCGCTGTGCCTTGCCGGCGCAGCGGTCGCGCTGCTGGCTGTTCTGGGGCCGTTTGATGTGCTCCGAAGTGCCAGTTCTCTGCGCGTTTGCATGGCTCTTGCCGGCACCATGATGACCGGCGGCGTGCTCGATCTGATCTTTTGGGTGTTTGACCCGTTTGGATGGAAGAGCGAGGGGTAGGTCCCGAAGGATGGAAGGGCTGGAACGGTTGACTTAGTGATCGTGCAGAATGTGGGCTAGCGACTTACAGGGAAGTGGTGATCCGATGACGGTCTATGTGACGGGCGATATTCACGGCGGCCTCGACATGCAAAAGCTGCGCGACTGGGATCTTGGGGATGGTCTGACAAGTGACGACTATCTCATCATCGCGGGCGACTTTGGCTTTCCGTGGGATTTCTCTGCCGAGGAATGTGCCGACATCGCCTGGCTGGAGTCGCGCCCCTATACCGTGCTGTTTGTCGACGGCAACCACGAGCGTTTCGATCACTGGTCGGAGCGCCCCATGGAGTTGTGGCACGGCGGGCTGACGCAGCGCCTGTCGGATACCTCTCCCATACGGCGCCTGACGCGTGGCGAGACTTTCGAGCTCGATGACTCAATGATCTTTACCATGGGCGGCGCCACGAGCGTGGACAAGGAATATCGCATTCCGTATTCCAGCTGGTGGCCGCAAGAGCTTCCGGACGAGCGCAACTTTGAGGAGGCGCGGGCAAAGCTCGACAGCGTGGGCTGGAAGGTCGACTACGTGATCACCCACACCTGCTCCACGCGCATGCTTTCGCCCACGCTTTATCCGGCACCCGGCTGGAATTACCCCGCCGTTGATCGGCTTACGGCATTTTTCGATGAGCTGGAAGACCGCTTGGATTACAAGCGCTGGTACTACGGGCATTTTCATCGGGATGCCAACCCTGCCGAGCGCCATACCGTGCTCTACGACTGCATCGTTCGCCTGGGCGACGAACTCCAGCCCTGGGATGTCGCGTAGGGGCGGGGTGGCTGGCTACTCGACCGTTACAGTGATGTTTTCCCGATGCGTACGGATAACATCCCAGCTAAAGTGCTCAACCAGCTGCTCGGCAGAGCGCGGTGTGGCGTCCGGCGCGATGCCTGTTTGCCCGGTGAGCCAGCCCAGCAGTGCCTCGGGCGCGCCAAAGCGGGCGCGGAGCTCGCCCAGGTCCAGGTCGCGGTCGCGCTTGGAAAGGCGGCGGCCGTCCGGCGACATGAGCAGCGGAATGTGCGCGTAGTGCGGTGTGGGAAGTCCCAGCAGATGCTGCAGGTAGATTTGGCGGGGCGTGGAGCCCAGCAGATCGCATCCGCGCACGACCTCGGTGACGTCCATGGCAGCGTCGTCGACCACCACGGCTAGCTGGTAGGCAAAAACGCCGTCGCTGCGGCGCACCAAAAAGTCACCGCACTCGGTGGCGAGTGCTTCGCATTGGGCTCCGTACGTGCGGTCCACGAATTCGATCACGTCGCTGGCGAGGTCGTCGACGGTGGGCACGCGCAGGCGCGTGGCCGGAGCACGCAGGGCACTGCGGCGGGTGATTTCTTCAGCAGAAAGACCTCTGCAGGCGCCGCGGTAGATGGGCGTGCCGTCGCTGGCGTGCGGCGCGCTCGCGGCGTGGAGTTCGGCACGCGTGCAAAAACAGGGATAGGTGAGGCGGGCGTCTTGCAGCTGGCGCAGGGCGTCCTCGTACAGATCCAGGCGATCGTGCTGGTAGTAGGGGCCTTCGTCCCACTCGAGCCCCAGCCAGGTCAGATCGTCAATCAGTTGAGCGGCAAGTTCCGGGCGCTTGCAGCGATCGTCCAGGTCCTCGATGCGCAGCACGATGCTGCCGCCCTGGCTGCGGGCCGAAAGCCACGAGCACAGGCAGCTGAACACGTTGCCCAGGTGCATGCGGCCCGAGGGCGACGGGGCGAAACGGCCCACGACGGGCGCGGGGGCGGAGGCGGGTGGCGTCGCTGGCGCGTCCGCGGCGGGCGTTGCTATGTTGCGTGTTTTGATATCCATGCGGACGAGTATAGCGCGGGACGCGATGGGGAGGCGTCGCTGTGGTCCGTAAGTTGTCGGGGCCCCGCATTGCGTGTGACGGGCTGCAGACTCGGTGCTTTGATTCCCGTCCATCAACTTGGCACCTTAGACGACAGAAACCCCGGCAGCTCTTCGCAACTGCCGGGGTTTCCGCGGAAAAGGGGGACATGATCCTCGAGCGAACGGCAAAGGGGCAAACCGTTTTCGCTCAACTGCTTTATGCCCCTCGGCTGGCGGCTCAATCAGCGCGTGCCGCGCCCACACAAAGCCGCTACACCTGTGACGGAGCTATGAAGTGGTATCTATTGCTGGCGCAGGCCATGCCAAGGAGTGTCCCAGATTGCCGGCAGATAAGGAACGTCCCCAGGTGCCGGTCGCGGGCGTGACTTTCGTCCCGTTTGATACTCCGCTGGCCTAGATGTTCGTCATGTGCGCCCGTAAACGTGGGACAATGGCGTTACTGGTATCACAGACAAAGGACGTGCCCATGAACGACCCCGTTGCCAAAACCTGTCGGCAGCGCCGCCTGTTTGCGCGATTTGCTTCCGTCTGCGCACTCGTCGCGCTTGCATTGCTGCTACTGCCCGCCGCCGCGCACGCCGACGGTTATTCCATGACCCAAACCTATATCAGTGCCACGGTTGAGGCCGATGGATCGCTGACCGTTGTCGAGGGACGCCAGTTTGATTTCGACGACGACATCAACGGCGTGTTTTGGGAGATCAATACGGGCACCAACCAGCAGGGCGGCACGGCGGGCGTCGACGTGCTGAGTGTCGAGGAAGAGGACACCGCGTTTAACAAAGTCGATAGCGCGAACAAGGGCGATTCTGGCGTCTACACGGTCGAGCAGACCAGTGACGGCGTAAGGATTAAGGTGTTCAGCCCCCACGAGAGCGGCGACAGCGCGATCTATTATGTGAGCTACACCATGACCGGTGCGGTTATGAACTGGGCCGATACCGCCGAGCTCTACTGGAAGTTCGTGGGCGACGGCTGGTCTGCGGATTCCGACGATGTCGAGATGGAAGTGCGCTTCGCAAATGCCGCTGCCGGGACGGCGGCCGTCAAGGGCGATAATTTCCGCGCATGGGGCCACGGCCCGCTGACGGGCGATGTATCGCTCGATGCGGACGAACCCATGGTCACCTATACCATTCCCTGTGTGCATCAGGGCGAATTCGCCGAGGCACGCATCGCCTTCCCTAGCGACTGGGTGCCGCAGCTTACCGCCTCGGGCGAAGAGCGCATGTCAACGATCATGAGCGAAGAGAAGGAATGGGCCGACGAGGCTAACGCCCGCCGCGCTCACGCTCGCATGATTGCCAATGCACTTGCCGTGCTAAGTGTTGTCGCGGCGTTGGCCTTTACCGGCACAATCGTTGTGCTTAAGCTGCGCCGCCGTAAGCCCAAGCCGCTTTTCCAGGACGAATATTTCCGCGATGTGCCTTCGGCCGACCATCCCGCCGTGCTTTCGGCTCTCATGAGCTGGAACGAGGTGCCCGATCAGGCATATATCGCCACGCTTATGAAGCTCACCGACGACCGTGTGATCAAGCTGGAGCAGGCGACCGTGACCAAGGCCAAGAAGGGCCTGTTGGGGCGTGAAAAAGAAGAGCAGACGTATCGCGTGACGGTGAGTGATGCGGGCTGGAAGTCGGCCAAGGGCATTGACCGCATGGTGCTCAAGGTCTTCTTTGCCGGTGCTAAGCCCGACGAGAACGGTGATCGCTCGCGCACGTTTGACGAGCTGCAGCACTACGTCAAGCAGCACGCTACGCCCGTGGGCGACAAGCTCGAGGACTATCAGAACACCGTTAAGGGCAAGTTGGCCGATAGCGAGTACGTTGCCTCGGACGGCATTGTCGCAATGGTGTTTTGCCTGGTTCTTGGTATCCTGATTGCCTTTGTTCCCGTGGGATCCATCTTCTTTACCGATGGCGCACAGGCGAACATTACCGCCGCGTTTATCTCGGTGCCGATTGTGCTGGTGGGTATCGGCGTGGGCCTTACGTTCCGCCGCTTTACGCCGGAGGGTGCCGAGGTGGCGGCTCGCTGCAAGGCGCTCAAGCATTGGCTTGAGGATTTCACGCGCCTAAAAGAAGCCGTTCCGGGCGATCTGGTGCTGTGGAACAAGCTGCTGGTGATGGGCGTTGCCCTGGGCGTTTCGAAAGAAGTACTGCGACAGCTGGCCGAGGCCGTGCCTGCGGACCTGCGCAACAGTGACGATTTCTACGACAACTACCCCTGCTACTGGTGGTACTACCATCATTACGGTACCGAGTCCCCGCTCGATTCATTCGATGACGTGTATCACGAGACCATCCGTGAGCTGGCGTCGAGTTCCGATAGCTCGAGCGGCGGCGGCGGTGGCGGCTTCTCGGGCGGCGGCGGAGGCGGCGTCGGCGGAGGCGGCGGCGGAACGTTCTAGCGCGCTCTGATTTTTGGGATGGATCTTCTCCGGCGACTGCCGACGGATCCATCCCATTTTTATGCGCTACCTACGAAGACTGTCCCCAACGACTAGTCACTGGGAACGTTCCTAAATGACTAGGTATGGCTGCCGGGTTTAGGCTGTTAGGTCGAGTTCGTAGAGGAAGCTTTCGCGCGGCATGGCGTGACGGCGCTCTTCGCGGTTGGCGCGGTGCGTGGCCGTGCGCTTAAAGCCGTGCAGTTCGTAGAACTGCCACGAGCAGTTGGAGTCGGTGTACAGGTGCGCCCTCGTCGCTCCAAGCGAGGACAGGTGCGAGACCGCGGCATCGAGCAGAACCGTGCCAACGCCCAGGCCATGGACATCGCGATCCACGGCAAGCAGCGTGACCTCGTTGTCGTGCGGCAACGGGCTGCTCTCGAGCAGGCGGTTGTTGGTTCGGATGGTTGCGCGCACAAACGAGAGATACTCGGCGCAGGCATCGGGCTCCAGCTCACGCATCTGCGATAGCAGCGCGCGTTCGGTATCCATCCAATGCTCGTTGATAGTGGCGCCGGAGCTCTGTCCCGCACGCGCGAGCGAAATACCACGCGCCTGACCGTCGATTACGGCAACCTGTGAAAACGTCGACGACGAAAGGCAGTAGGCGAGGTCGCACGCGGCCTCAAGGCGGTTGTACTCATCGTTATCCGAATTGTTATGCCAAAGCTGCTGCAGAATCAGCGCGATGGCGTCGAAGTCTTCGGTATCAAACGGTCGGTAGAGAACCCGCGAGACCATGGTGCCTCTTTCTTTTGCGGATGCA
>CABSUD010000020.1:0-10808 GCA_902480795.1 uncultured Collinsella sp.
GCGGCGGTAATCTGGGCCATTGTGGTTCCTTTCAAAGAGATGAAAAAGAATTAACTAAGACTGATTTACTCGGCCTTGGGCTCAGCGGCCATCTCGGCCTCGGAGACCTGCTCCTTGCCGGAGCCAGCGAGGCAGGCGTCAGCCATGAGCTCGCACATAAGGGTGACAGCGGAGATAGCGTCATCGTTGCAGGGGATGCCGTACTCGACCTCGTCGGGATCGGAGTTGGTGTCGATCAGAGCGACGACGGGGATGTTCAGGCGCTGAGCCTCCTTGATGGCGTTCTCCTCGCGCTTGGTGTCGATGACGAAGAGAGCCTGGGGCAGACCCTTCATGTCGCGGGCGCCACCGAGGTTGGTCTGGAGCTTGGTGAGCTCCTTGCCGAGAACAGCCTGCTCCTTCTTGGGCAGAACAGCCATGCGGCCGTCCTCGACCATGGCCTCGAGCTCCTCCATGCGGTTGATGCGGGAGCGGATGGTGACGAAGTTGGTCAGCATACCGCCGAGCCAACGCTGGTTGATGTAAGGCATGTTGGCGCGCTCAGCAGCGTTCTTGACGGCCTCCTGAGCCTGCTTCTTGGTGCCGACGAACAGCACGTTGCCACCCTTGGCGACGTTCTTGACGAAGGTGTAGGCCTGGTCGGCGTCGAGGATGGTCTGCTTGAGGTCGAGGATGTAGATGCCGTTGCGCTCACCGAAGATGAACGGCTTCATCTTGGGGTTCCAGCGACGGGTCTGGTGACCGAAGTGGCAGCCGGCCTCGAGCAGGGTGCGGATATTAATCTTGGTAGCCATGTTAAACCTCCTGTGGTTTGCCTCCGCGCGGGGTCATCCTCCAAAACCAACCCGGACATGTGCTACCAAAGCCCGGGCACCACGGTATGAAGTAGCCGCGCGTGCGTGATAAAAACATGTTGCCGTGAAGCAACCCGATGAATGATAGCAGGAATGCCTCTTCCTGCCAACCCGCAATCAAAACCACACACCTGAGTGCGGCGCGGGACGTCCCAGCCACTATTCGCCGCGGGGATGGGCTTGAGCCACAGCCCGCTTAAGCCGATCGGGTGTGAGATGCGTGTAGATCTGCGTCGTGGACAGGCTCGCATGACCTAGCAGCTCTTGAACCGAGCGCAGGTCCGCACCGCCCTCGAGCAAGTCGGTCGCAAAGGTATGGCGCATCGCATGCGGGGCGATGTCAGCCGGAATGCCGGCGAGCGTCGCCAGCGTATGGAACCGCCGCCGGAGCATCGCGGCGCTCATGCGATTGCCGCGCGCCGATATAAGCAGCGGATGCGGCCCGGTAGCGAGGTCGCGGCGCTTTGCCCGAGCGAGCAACTCCGGCCTCCCCTCTTCAATATAGAGACGCGTCACATCGAGCGCACGACGATACAGAGGAACGATGCGCTCCTTGCTTCCCTTGCCCCACAGGCGCAGCGTGCGCTCGGACCATGAGATGGATTCCACATTGAGCGCCGCAAGCTCTGAGATGCGGGCACCCGAGGCATAGAGCAACTCAAGCATCGCCGCATCGCGCAGTCCCGCGGGCGTCGAGGTATCAGGCGTCTTGAGCAGCGCCTCAACCTGCTGGGTCGTAAGGACACCCGGCAGGTCACGCGGCAGCTTGGGCGATGCGATCGCCGAGACCGCATCGCCCTCGACAATCCCCTCGGCAGCCATCCAGCGATAGAGAGATCGAATAGCCGACAGGTGCGCCGCAAGCGTTCGGGGAGCCACCTGCTCACGCGAAAGCTCGGCAAGATAGCGACGAATGGTGCGCACGTCGGCAGCGAAAGCATCGATATCCTCGCGCTCGCACCAGGCAGCGAAGCGCTCCAGCCTCGAGCCATAGGCCGTCACCGTGTTGGGAGAAAGTCCCTCGACGCGTGCGATATAGGCGATAAACGAGTCGACGGTGTCGTACAGGTCAAAGGCTATGACCGGTCGCCTCCAAACAAGTCGGAACGCGTGGCCAAGTAGGCATCGAGGGCCTCGAGCGCACGGTCCGCATAGGCCTGATAGCGGTCGCGCTTGCTGCGGCGCTTACCGTCCTCGAGCGGCGGCACCAGGCCAAAGTTGACATGCATAGGCTGATAGCCCACGGTGGCAGGATCGGTCGCGTAGCCCACGAGCGCACCCAGGGCACCCACACGCGGCAACTCGACGCCCGCGGCACCGATAGCCTCGGCATAGGTGTTGAGCGCCGCGAGCAGACCTGTCGCCACGGCTTCCATGTATCCCTCGGTACCGGTGATCTGACCGGCCAGGCGCACGCCGGTACCGGGCACGGCAAAGGTGCCATCGAGCACGTGCGGGGCGTCGACAAAGGTATTGCGGTGCATGACACCGTAGCGGAAGAACTCAGCGTTCTCCAGGCCCGGCACCATATGGAAGACGCGCTTCTGCTCGCCAAAGGTCAAGTTGGTCTGGAAGCCCACCAGGTTATAGGCGGTCTTCTCCTTGTTCTCGGCACGCAGCTGAATCGCCGCCCAGGGGCGACGTCCGGTACGCGGGTCGGTGAGGCCGACGGGCTTCATGGCGCCAAAGCGAATGGCGTCCTTGCCGGTGCGCGCAACTTCCTCGGCAGGCTGGCAGGCCTGGAACAGATCGCCGCCCTCAAAGTCTTTGAGCACCACGCGGTCGGCCGTGGTAAGCGCCTCGATAAAGGCCTCGTACTCCTCCTTGTTGAGCGGAGCGTTGAGATAGTCGCCGCTCCCCTGCTCCTCGTAGCGCGACTGCGAGAACAGCACGTCCATATCGAGCGTGGAGGCATCGACGATCGGCGCCGCGGCATCGAAGAACGCAAGGGCGTCGCCACCGACGAGCTTCATGACCTCTTCGCTCAGCGCCGGTGAACACAGCGGGCCCGCGGCAATGACCACGTGACCCTCGGGAATCTGCGTGACCTCGCCGTGCACGACCTCGATATTGGGACGAGCGGCAACCTCGGCCTCGACAAGCTCGGAAAACTTGACGCGGTCGACCGCCAAGGCGCCACCGGCGGGAACAGCCGCGCGATGGGCGCAATCGAGCAGGACTGAACCCATGCGCTCAAGCTCAGCTTTCAGCAAACCAGCCGCGGAATCCGGACGGGTCGACTTAAACGAATTGGAGCAGACGAGCTCTGCCAGATGATCGGTATGGTGGGCCGGAGAGCTCACCTGGGGGCGCATCTCGCACAGCTTTACGGCAAACCCGCGATCTGCCAGCTGGATCGCACATTCCGAACCCGCCAGACCGCCACCGATAACCGTCACCTGATCGAACTGCATCTGCAAACACCTTTCTAATTGACACGTTTTCCATTGTGACCGAAGGGTGTCTGGGCGTGAAGGGCAAACTTGGAGGGCGCATACCTTCCATCCATCATGCGCTCGATAAGGCCCTCGAGTTCAAGCGAACCCAAGAGTTTGAGTACGCCGACAGCATCGAGCGAGACGAGCGCCGCAATGTCGTCGACCTTGAGTGGAGAGGCGATGAGCGCATGCATCACGGTCTGCTGCGTTGGATTCAGGTCGGCAATGCCGGGAGCATCGGGGCGCGAGTAGCGCAGGGTGCCGTAGATGCGTGAGATAGCCATCTCGATAGATTCCTCGTCGATGATGCAGCAGGCACCGTTCGCAATGAGGTAATTCGTGCCACGCGACTCGGGCGATAGGATCGACCCCGGCACGGCAAGAAGTTCGCGCCCCAAATCCATAGCAGCCTCGGCTGTGGAAAACGTCCCAGAAGGCATACCCGCCTCGGATACAAAGAGGGCTTGCGACAGGGCCGCGATTACGCGATTGCGGCGCGGAAAGGCGAACTTGCGCGGACCCATGCCCCACGGAGAGATCGACACGACCGCGCCACCCGTATCAAGCGTGCGCGTAATCAGCCCCGCGCTCGAACGCGGGTAGACCACGTCGGCGCCCGTCCCCAGCACCACAACGTGTTTGCCGCCGGCGTTGACCGCAGCCCAACCCGAGGCCTGGTCACAACCGACCGCACCGCCCGAAACTACCGTCACTCCCGCCTCAACCGCCACCTTCGCCGCAAGCTCTGCCACGGCAAGACCATACGGCGAGGCCTTTCGCGCACCGATGATGGAGAGCGCGGGCGTCGAAAGCGCCTCGGGGTTGCCGCGCACATAGAGCGTCTGAGGTACATCAGAAAGCTCCAAAACGGTCTCGGGATACAACGCGTCACCTGGATGCAGCTCGAAGGTCCCCTCGGCCATCATTGGTCCCTCCTTCCCTGGTACATCGCCGCCTCGAGCACGTGGTCCTGCGTCACCTGCTCGCTCTCGGCGACATCTGCGATCGTGCGCGCAATGCGAACAAGGCGCACGATGCCACGCCCTGTGAGATGCGTGCGCTTTGACAGGCCGAGCACACACTTCTCCGCCGCATCATCGAGCTCAAAGGTCGAAACGACGCCGTCAATGGACCGTGTCTCGTCATCCTCGGCCTCGGCATCCGCATCGTCCATGCGGGATTCGCGCCAAGCGCGAAAGGCGCGACCGCGCACAACGTAGTCACGTAACTCGGCCGACGACATGCCCTCCGCACCCTCGATAATCACTTGAGGGTCGGGACGGGTCACATCAATCATCATGTCGATACGGTCGGCCAAAGGACCGCGCAGTTTAGACCGATAGCGCTCGACCATCGCCGCCGAGCAGCGACACGGCACCTCGCGATCGCCCAAAAAGCCGCAGGGGCAGGGATTGCTCGCAGCCAGCAGCTGAAAGCGCGACGGGAAGGTAAAAGCCCCGTCGACGCGTACGATCCTCACGTAGCCGCGCTCGATGGGCTGACGCAGCGTCTGCAGCACGCCCGTGGGAAACTCGGCAAGCTCGTCCAAAAAGAGCACGCCGCCATGAGCAAGGCTGATCTCACCCGGGTGCACCGGGCGCCCACCGCCGATAAGGCCTGCGGTCGAAATACTGTGGTGGGGACTGCGGAAGGGGCGGTGCCCCGCCAACAAGCCATCAATGTTCTCACCCAAAACCGAATGGATGCACAGTGCCTCCTGCTGATCCTCAACGGAAAGCTCGGGTAGGATGCCGGTCATACGGCGTGCGAGCATCGTCTTGCCCGATCCCGGAGACCCGATCATGAGCAAGCCGAGTTCTCCTGCCGCCGCAAGCGCCATGCCGCGTTTAGCGACTTCCTGCCCCAGCACGTCGGCATAGTCGAGCTCTGGCTCAAAGGTCGCCTCGACGCCCTCGGAATCCAAGTAGTGCCGCGCGGCATCGCCCATACCATGAGCAAGCTGAGACAAATGATCGATAATTCCGCAGTCAACGCCAGCAAGCGGCACATGCTGGTCGGACCTGCCGGCGATAAAAGACAGCCCCATGTCGCGAGCCAATAGCTGAAACGCTACCTCGCCCTTGACAGGAAGCACCGTACCGTCCAAGCCAAGCTCACCAGCGATAAGACAACGATCGAGGTTGTCGCAGGGAATCTGACCATCGGCCGCCAGAACCGCGATGGCGATGGGCAGATCAAAGCCACTTCCAGTCTTGCGAATATCGCCGGGCGCCAGATTGACCGTAATGCCCGAGCGTGGGATCTCAAAGCCGGCCGAGCGCATCGCGCAGCGAATACGACCGCGTGACTCCATCACCTCCATACTCGGAATACCGAGCATCTGAATGCCCGGAACGCCACCGGCAAGCGAGACCTCGACCGTGACGTGAATCGCCTCGACGCCACGAATGCAGGCCGCGTGAACGGCAAACGTCTCGAACGCCATCACGAAACCTGCCAATCGAACGCGTTGTACTGATGCTCGATCTCGGCGATATGCCCGCCGCGAATGGTGACACCCACGGCATCGAAGCGAATCGCCTTGAGCGGATAATGCTCCATAAGATAGCAGCTTGCGATGCGGCGGTAGCGGCGTTGCTTTTGGGCGTCCACGGCCTCCTCGGGAAAGACCCGCGTGTTGCAATCCAGTGCGACGCGTCTGGTCTTGACCTCGGCCATCACCACGACATCGTCGAGCTCATCGAGCAGCACCAGATCGGCCTCGCCCTCGGTGCAACGATAACCCTGCTCCAGCAAGGTGTAGCCGCGCTCGTTAAAGTAGTCGATGGTGATCAGCTCGCCCAGCATGCCCAGCTCGCGGGGACTGAGTCCCTTGATAAACTCGGGCGTCATCGCCCCGCAGTCGAGCTCGCCGTTTTCCCAACGCTCCTTGAGCTGCTGCGTCTTGCTCTTTTTGCTTGCGGCACTCATGGGGTCTCCTTTCCCGCACACTGCATTGCCCCGATGATGAGGGCACCTTTCATGCGGGTAAGTACCGGAAGCAAACCAAAAGCTGACCAAATGCCGACAAAAAACGGGCCGTACGCAGCAATGCTGTTGCATACGGCCCGCTACCAGCAGGTTTATAAAACCCCAGAGGTCCCTGTCTCCACAATTGACCTAGAAAAGGCGCTCAGTCTGCAGAAAGTTTCCGCAAAAGCTCACGCGGTGCAGCGGACAAAGTCCATGTTTGCGAATGGCCTCGATGTGCACGGGGCTCGCATAGCCCTTCGACTCGGCCAGATGGTACTCGGGGTACTCGGCGTCGTACTCGACCATCATCTCGTCACGCGTGACCTTGGCCATGATGGACGCCGCGGCGATGCAGGCGATCTTGGCATCGCCCTTCACCACATCGCGCTCGTTGGGAACGGCGCCCAAGGGGTTGCCATCCATGAGGACGCAGTCGGGCTCGAGCCCCGTATCGGCCACGGCGCCCGCAACGGCGGTACGGATAGCACGGGCCATGCCCATCTCATCGATATCCTTAGGCGCGATATGGCAAAAACCGATCGCCGTCGCCACCTCGGCGATCTTCACAGAGAGCAGCTCGCGGCGCGCGGGCGTGAGCTTTTTGGAATCGTTGATGCCCCAGATGCGCGGCTCCATCGGAAGACACACGGCACACACGGTCAAGGGACCCGCTACCGAGCCACGGCCCACCTCGTCGACACCCACGACCACGCCATCCCCGCCGAGCTCGTGCATCAGCTCGTACATGCCGTTGACGCGCTCGCGCTCGGCAAGTTCCTTGGCATGGCGCTTAAGAGCACGCTCGCAAGCCTTGATCACTTGCTGGCGCGGATCCTCACGATAATGCTCCACGAGGGCGGGGATCTCCTCAAACGTGGCGCTCGCCAGCTCGCCGGCAACCTGCGATGCCGAAACCGAGCTCGTCATATTGGCCATACCAGGCCCTCCTTGCATGCAAATCAGATAAAAAGAAGGGCCACCCGAAGGTGACCCTTGTGTCCAAACGAGTGGACAGACGCTGCGATCTTCTTAGCGCTTCTCGGGGATGCGAGCAGCCTTGCCCACCTTGTCGCGGAGGTAGTACAGCTTGGCGCGACGGACGCGACCATGACGAACGACCTCGAGCTTGGCGATCTTGGGGCTGTGAAGCGGGAAGGTACGCTCAACACCGACACCGAAGGAAATCTTGCGGACGGTGAAGGTCTCGCGGGCACCGGCGCCGGCCATGCGGATGACGTCGCCCTGGAAGACCTGGATGCGCTCGCGGTCGCCTTCCTTAATGCGGTAGTGAACCTTGACGTTGTCGGCGACGCGAACCTGCGGGATGTCCTCGCGGATCTGCTGACGCTCGATTGCGCGGATGTAATCCATGTGCAATTCCTTACTCTTCTAGAGGTGCCGTACCACCTTGGCCGGCACGTAGTTGAACAAACGTATTCGAGTATACACGCGCGGGTTTCTGCTGCAAGAACAATTTTTTACGCAGACAAAAAGACAAAACCCGCACATGATAACCGCCCGCCTCACGAATGAGACGGGCGGCGTGAAGGGGGCTACGCTAGGCGCCCAAACCCAAAAAGTTAGGCGGAACGCTTGGCCTCGAGCTTGGCCTGGGCGGCAGCCAGGCGCGCGAGGGGCACGCGATAGGGTGAGCAGGACACGTAGTCCACGTCGGCCACGTTAAACAGGCCCTTGATGGACTCGGGGTCGCCGCCGTGCTCGCCGCACACGCCAAAGTGCATGTCGGGATTGGTGGCGCGACCCTTCTCGACAGCCATACGCACCAGCTCGAGTACTGCCGTATCGATGGTCTCGAAGGGGTTATCCTTCAAGATCTTCTTGTGCATGTACAGCGGAATGAACTTGGCCTCGGCATCGTCACGAGAGAAGCCGAAGGTCGTCTGGGTGAGGTCGTTGGTGCCAAAGCAGAAGAAGTCGGCATGATGGGCGATCTCGTCGGCGACCATGCAGGCGCGTGGCAGCTCGAGCATCGTGCCCACGGGAATATTGAGCTCGACGCCCTCCTCGGCGGAAACCTTGGCGATCACGCGCTCGATGACCTCGCGGGTCTGGACATGCTCCGCCGTGATGGAGACGAGCGGAACCATGATCTCGGGACGCGGGTCGACGCCCTCCTTGATGAGGCGAGCGGCAGCCGTGGCGACGGCGCGAACCTGCATGAGCGGCAGATCGCTAAAGACAACGGACAGGCGCACACCGCGCAGGCCGAGCATCGGGTTGGACTCGACCATGCCGTCGATACGACGCAGGCGGGCACGCAGGACGGCAAGCTCTTCCTCGCTGGCGCCGGCGGCTTCCTTCTTGGTGATGGCGACCTCGAGCTCGCGAGGATTATCCAGGAACTCATGAAGCGGCGGATCGAGCAGGCGAACAACTACGTCGCGACCGGACATGGTCTTGAACATTGCCAGGAAGTCCTCGGTCTGAACCTTGAGCAGGTCGGACAGGGCCTGCTGCTTCACGGCCTCATCATCGGACAGGATAAAGCTCTGGATGATGTTCTTACGATCGCCCAGGAACATGTGCTCGGTGCGGCACAGGCCAATAGCCTCGGCACCAAACTCGAGGGCGAGCTCGGCATCCTCGGGATTGTCGGCGTTGACGCGCACATGGTTGGCGTGGCCACAGGTCTCGTCCAGACGGATCTCGTCGGCCCAGGACAGGATGGTGTCCAGGTCGCCGGTGAGCTCGGCCGAAACCAGATCGACAGCGCCGTCGACGACGATACCCTGGGTGCCGTCGATGGAGATGACATCGCCCTCATGCAGCACGCGGTCGCTGCCCTCGATGCGCACGACCTTCTCGGCGGCGTCGATATGGAAGCGCTCGACGCCGCAGACGCAGGGCGTGCCCATACCGCGAGCGATAACGGCGGCATGGCTCGTCTTGCCACCATGGCTCGTCAAGATACCCTCGGCAGCAACCATGCCCTTCAGGTCGTCGGGGTTCGTCTCCCAGCGAACCAGAATGACCATGTGGCCCTCGTTGGCGCGCGCGACGGCATCGTCGCTCGAAAACACGATCTCGCCCACGGCGGCACCAGGGCTGGCGTTGAGGCCGCAAGCCAGAGCCTCGTACTTCTTGGAGGCATCGAACTGCGGATGCAGGAGCTGGTCGAGCTGCGCGGGATCGATGCGGCTCACGGCCTCCTCGCGGGTGATCAGACCCTCCTCGAACATTTCGATGGCGATGCGCAGGGCGGCGGTAGCAGTGCGCTTGCCCACGCGGGTCTGGAGCATCCAGAGCTTACCCTGCTCGATGGTGAACTCGATATCGCACATATCGCGGTAATGATCCTCGAGTGTCAGGAACACGCGCTCGAGTTCCTCACCTGCAGACTCGAGACCCGGAGTGGCTTTGAGGTCGGCGATGGGCTCGGTGTTGCGGATGCCGGCGACGACATCCTCGCCCTGGGCATTAACCAAAAAGTCACCATAGAACTCCTTGGTGCCGTCGGCCGGGTTGCGCGTAAAAGCGACGCCGGTCGCAGAGGTCTCCCCCTTGTTGCCAAAGGCCATAGCCTGCACGTTGACGGCGGTGCCGAGCTCGTCAGAAATGCCATGCTGCTTGCGGTAGATGCAGGCGCGCTCGTTCATCCAGCTGCCAAAGACGGCCTGGATGGCAAGGCGCAGCTGGAGCTCCGGATCGTGCGGGAAGACGGGCTTGCCATCAGCGACCTCGAGCTCGGGATACAGGGCGGCCTCGACGTTGTCGGAGAAGATGCTCTTAAAGGTCTCGACGAGCTCCTGCAGGGCTTCGGCCGAAAGCTCGGAATCGACACGAACGCCGGCGACCAGGCGGGCCTGAGTCAGGGCGTTCTCGAACAGGTCGGCGTCAACACCCATAACGACGTTGGAGAACATCTGGATAAAGCGGCGGTAGCTATCCCAGGCAAAACGCGGGTTTTGCGTCTGGGCGATGAGACCCTGGACGGAATCGTCGTTGAGGCCCAAGTTGAGGACCGTGTCCATCATGCCGGGCATGGAGAACGGAGCGCCCGAGCGAACCGACACGAGCAGCGGATCGGAGGCGTCGCCGAGCTTCTTGCCGCAGCGAGCCTCGAGGTCGGCCTCGGCGGCAACGATCTCATCAAGTGCGCCTTCGGGCCAGACGTTGCCGGCGCCGGAGTACTCGACACAGGTCTGGCAGGTAATGGTAAAGCCACCGGGAACCGGCAGACCGATGCGGCTCATCTCGGCAAGGTTTGCGCCCTTGCCGCCAAGCACGAAGTTCATGGACTTGTCGCCCTCAGTGACACAGGTGCCCTGGGCGTCGGTTCCAAAACGGTAAACTCTCTTGCAATCGCTCACGATACTTCCCCTTCCATGCGCTCTCGCGCACGACCGTGGTGACGAATCGACCCGCCGGATGCGGGCCGTGAGGGAACTATACGGCGGGATTTGAACGGGCTTGAGCAGAGGATACGCGGTTTGGTAAACGTGCTAAAACTTGCGGTAAACGGTAGGTACAGGTGGTTACCTTATGAAGATACCACCAAAAGAAATCACAGGTCAGATGTAAG
>CABSUD010000021.1:0-10651 GCA_902480795.1 uncultured Collinsella sp.
CTGTTTCCTTGGCGCGACTTCTGGCAAAGCCAGTAGCCATCTTAATTCAGCCTCGTAACCCTGCGGCGTTAAACGAAGGAAGCCCCGTCCCCCGGAACTGTTTCCTTGGCGCGACTTCTGGCAAAGCCAGGTGAGCGCAAAGGAAACAGTGTAGGGGGACGGGGCTTCCGGCGGGAAGTTTAGCGACGCTTACGCCTTGTTGACGGAGCCAAACTCCTCCATGAGCTCCTTGGTACGGGCAACGATGTTGTCGCGACCAGGCTTGAGGAGCTTGCGGGGGTCAAAGCCCTTGCCCTGCTGATCCTTGCCAGCCTCGATGTACTCGCGAACGCCCTTGGCAAAGACGAGCTGCAGATCGGTGTTGACGTTGATCTTGGAGATACCCAGGGAGATGGCCTTCTTGATCTGATCCTCGGGGATGCCGGTGCCACCGTGCAGGACGAGGGGCAGGTCGCCGGTCTGAGCCTTGATCTCGCCCAGGCGCTCGAAGGAAAGGCCAGCCCAGTCGGCAGGGTACACGCCGTGGATGTTGCCGATACCGCAGGCGAGGAAGTCGACGCCCAGGTCAGCAATCTGCTTGCACTCAGCAGGATCAGCGAGCTCGCCGCTGGAGGTCACGCCGTCCTCGGTGCCGCCGATGCCGCCGACCTCGGCCTCGATGGACATGCCCTTGGAGTGGGCAAGCTCAACGAGCTCCTTGGTGCGGTCGAGGTTAAGCTGGAAGGTCTCCTCGTGAGAGCCGTCATACATGATGGACGTGAAGCCGGCCTCGATGCACTTGAAGCAGTCCTCGTAAGAACCGTGATCGAGGTGAAGGGCGACGGGAACGGTAACGCCCGTGGCCTCGACGGCAGCCTTGACCATGTCGGCGCAGACCTTGAAACCGCCCATCCACTTAGCGGCACCAGCGGTGCACTGAAGGATCAGCGGAGACTTGGCCTCCTCGGCGGCCTGGAGAATAGCCAGGGTCCACTCGAGGTTGTTGGTGTTGAAGGCACCGAGACCGTACTTGCCGGCCTCGGCCTTCTTGAGCATGTCTGCTGCGTTGACGAGCATAAAGAAACCTCCTGTAAGGTTGCTCCGATAACGTCTGAGATTTTACCACGACATACCCGAGCATAAACGTTCGTTTGTTCACGAATACCATCCGATTGGACAAATTTTGACCGTTTGCCCCACAGAATCGACCCACTGGGGAAAATAGCTTGACGATTGAGCGGTCCTCGTGGTTCGAAAGACGGCTTCGAGCCTACATCTGCATAAACGGGTTCTGCATAAGTTCGCGCGCCATCGTGGTCGAATCGCCATGGCCCGTCAAGCAAACGGTATCGGGCGGAAGCGTCTTGGCAAGTTTGGAGAGCGAGCGCATAATCGCCGCCTCGTCACCGCCGGAAAGATCGGTACGACCGTGGCTGCCCGGGAAAAGCGTGTCGCCCACAAAGGCGATGTTCCCCTGCTCGGTCGCGGCGAACAGGACGATGCCGCCCGGCGTATGCCCCGGCGTCTCGATCACCTGCAGGCAGACGTCGCCCACCTCGATTGTATCGCCCTCGGCAAGCAAACGCGTCGGCTCACCCGGATCGGGCGTCTCGATACCCCACATGACACGCTGCTCCTCGATATTTGCGCGAGGTACCGTCACGTCCTTAGCGCACAACTCATATAGTGCACTGTCGCCAACGACAGCTCGAACCCCGGCAACCCCGCCAACATGGTCGGCATGACCGTGCGTGCAGACAGAGCCGAGTACGCGCACCTCGGGATGCGCGGTGCGGATATGCTCCACAAGACGCTCGCCCTCCCATGCCGGATCGACGATTAAGCACTCGTCATTCGAAATCACGGCGTAACTGTTGGTCTGAATCGGGCCGTTAACGAGTGCCTCAATCGAAGCCGCACCTCGGGGTGTCAGGTCCAAAGTCATATCGTCCATGCGCATGCCCTCCTTCTAAAATACGTTCGAGGCACCAAACGATGCCTCGAACGTAACCAATATCTATGATGCTGAGAGGCTCTCGCACCTACACACGGCGCTTGAGCTGAGCTCCGCCTTCGCCGGGCATAAGACGGCGAGCGTCGTAGACCGAATCGACACTGCTGATGGAAGCCAGCAGCGGATCCAGGCCGCTCGCATCCGAAATCTCGACCATAAAGCGCAGGGTCGCAATACCCTCGCGGTTGGTCGAGGTGGCGGCGGAAAGGATATTGCCGCCTGCATCGCCAATGGCAATGGTGACGTCCTTGAGCAGGCCCATGCGGTCCAGGCACTCGACCACGATCTCGACCTGGAAGAGAGTGTCGGCAGCACCATCCCACTCTACGTCAATCATGCGCTCGGGGTGCTCCATGAGGCCCTTGACGTTGGGGCAGTTGGCGCGATGCACCGAGACACCTCGGCCACGCGTGATGAAGCCGACGATATCGTCGCCCGTCACGGGGTTGCAGCAATGAGCCAGACGGACCAGCAGGCCACTGTTGCTCTCGCCCTTAACGATAATGCCGTTACTTGCGCTCTTGCCACGCTTTTGCGGCTTGCGGTTGGAGCCGCGGGCCGGCTGTTTCACGACCTCGGCGATAGCCTCGGCCTTGGTGAGCTGTTCCTCGGGCTTGGGGTCCAAGATTTGCTCGACCTTATTACCCACAGCGCGCGGGGCAACCTTGCCGGCGCCGACGGCGGCAAACAGGTCCTCGAGCTGCTTGAAGTTAAACTGCTCCGCCACGGCGTTGAGCGCACGCGTGGAGCGCGGCGTGGAGATGCCATACCCGCGCTTGCGCAGGTCCTTGGCCAGCATATCGCGGCCGGCGGCAGCGTCGTCGTCCTTAGTCGCGGCGGCAAAGTAGCGACGGATCTTGGACTTGGCCGAAGGCGTCTTGACGATCTTGAGCCAATCACGCGACGGTTTGGAACTCTTGTTAGTCAGGATTTCAACGCGGTCGCCCGTCTTGATCTCGTGCGTGAGCGGGGCCACAGCACCGTTGATCTTAGCGCCGACGCAGTGGTTGCCCACCTCGGTGTGGACGGCGTAGGCAAAGTCGAGCGGCGTGGAGCCGGCACGAAGCGCCATGACCTCGCCCTTGGGCGTAAAGACGAAGATCTCCTGATCGAAGAGGTCGACCTTCAGCGAATGCAGGTATTCCTTGGCGTCGGTGATCTCATCAGACGCAGCCCAATCGAGCGAATGCTTGAGCCAGTTGATCTGGTCGTCCAAACGTTGAGCGTCATTGGTCTTGGAAGCAGACGATCCGCCCGACTTCTTATATAGCCAGTGGGCGGCAATGCCGTACTCGGCCTGCTCATGCATCTCATAGGTTCGAATCTGAATCTCGAGCGGGCGGGCCGTGGGGCCGATAACCGTCGTATGGAGCGACTGGTAGTTATTGACCTTGGGCATGGCGATATAGTCTTTAAAGCGACCGGGCATGGGGTGCCACAGCGTATGCACCGCGCCGAGCGTGGAGTAGCAATCGCGCACCGAATGCGTGATGACGCGCAGTGCCACCAAGTCGTAGATCTCGGAGAATTCCTTGCCCTTGCGCTTCATCTTTTGGTAGATGGACCAATAGTGCTTGGAGCGGCCGTTGATCTGGAAGCCCTCCAGGCCAATGCGGTTGAGCTCGTCGGTGAGCGTCTTGATGGTCTCGGCCAGATAGCGCTCGCGAACCTCGCGCGACTCAGCCACCATGCGCGCGATGCGCTGGTAGGCGTCGGGCTCAAGGTAGAAGAAGGACAGGTCCTCGAGCTCCCATTTAATGGAGCTCATGCCCAGACGGTCGGCCAGAGGCGCATACACGTCCATGGTCTCGCGAGCCTTAAACAGGCGACGGTCCTCACGCAGGGCTGCAAGGGTGCGCATGTTGTGCAGACGGTCGGCAAGCTTAACGATGATGACGCGAATGTCCTTGGACATGGCAAGGAACATCTTGCGCAGCGTGAGCGCCTGCTTCTCGTCCATGCTGTCGACTTCGATGTTGGTGAGCTTGGTCACGCCATCGACGAGCTCGGCCACCGTATCGCCAAACAGGCCGGAAACATCGGCAAGCGAAGTCTCGGTATCCTCGACGGTATCGTGCAGCAGCGCGGCGCACACCACGTCACAGTCCATCTTGAGATCGGCCAGAATTATGGCCACCTCGACGGGATGGTTGATGTACATCTCACCCGAGCGCCGCTTTTGGTTGCAATGCTTCTCGGCAGCAAAGCAGTAGGCCTGCTCAACCTTAGAAAAGTCGTCCTCATTCATATATTTGAGGCACAGACGCTCCAGCTTGTCGTAGCTGTCCGCCATAATCTCGGGCGGCAGCTCATCGGCATGCTTATAGTGCTCCATCTCCGAAAACGGCTGGAGGGTGGAATCATGGGCGGTACGGGCTGCGGCATCCATCGAGGTCCCCTTCCCCTAGGCCCGCGGTACGATCGGGCGGTTAACTTTGGCTAGCATATCAGAAGCGCACGAATCGAGCGCCCAACTCCGGAAAGCCGAGAACTCCATGCGCGAGCGCAAGCCCTCCAAATAGCGAATTGACCTGCTCAATTGCACGCGGCCGGGGTTTTCGGCCATCGCGATGCGACGGGTGTCGTCAAACCCCGAAACGCGACAGAAACCAAGCTCTTCGAAGATTCCTAGGCCGCTTTCCACCGAGCGCTCGTCGACCGGCGTGCGCGCGTCAATTGCAAGGCACATCTGCGCGATGTCGATATCGCTTGCGCAGAATGAATCATCCCCGGTCTTGCCGCGGTTGGAGCGCCACATGGTCTGCAGCGCGCGATAGAGTGTGACGAGCTCGTCGCGCTCGGGTGCGTAGCAGTCGAGCAGGCGCTCGTTAATGCGGGCGTCGCGCGACGAATAGAGCAGATGGATCACGGCGGGCTGGCCATCGCGACCGGCGCGGCCGCTCATCTGGTTAAACTCAATGCCGCCAAACGGCATGTGATAGAGCACGACATGGCGGATATCGGGCAGGTTGACGCCCTCGCCAAAGGCAGATGTCGAGACGATGCAGCTGAGGCTGCCGTCTCGGAATGCTTCCTCCACGCGACGGCGATCGGAACGCGCAAGCCCCGCGTTATAGAACGCGATATGGGTTGCGCAATCGGGCACACGCTTGCGCAACGTCTTGGCGAGCGCCACGGACTGGTCGCGCGAATTGACGTAGATGACGGTCTTTTCCCCCGTCGCCACAATCGACACCAAACGGTTCTCGCGACTTGCAAGATCGCGGTCGTCCTCGAGCTGCAGGTTCTCGCGCACCGTCTCGTCGACCACCGTGCGAGTGATCGGCAACATGCGGGCAAGCTCGGCCACGACCGGAGCCGTCGCGGTGGCCGTCGCAGCCATAACGACCGGGTCGCCCAGGGCTTTGAGGATATCGGGCATGTCGAGATAGGCGCTGCGGTCGCCGCCCTTGGCAAGGCCGGCGTGGTGCGCCTCATCGATAACGACAAAGCCGATGCGGCCCGAACGCGCGAAGCGGTCACGGTGGATAGACAGGAACTCGGGCGTCGTGAGCACGATACCGGTGCGGCCCGAAGCTAGACCGGCGAACACGTCATCGCGTGCGGTCTCCACGGTCTCGCCGGTCAGCACGCCAACGCCAATGCCAAGCGCTGCCATCGTCGACGAGAGGTGATAGGCCTGGTCGGCAACGAGCGCACGCAGCGGATAGACAAAGATGCTCGCACGCCCGCGAAGGACCGCCTCGCGCGCGGCATGCACATGGAAGATGAGCGACTTGCCGCGCCCCGTTCCCATAACGGCCAGAACACTTTGGTGATCGGCCAGGGCATCGAGCGCCTCGACCTGCGCGCGGTGCGGCTGGTTCGAGCCGATAAAGCTATGGATAAGCGAGCGTGTCAGCTCGGTATAAGAAAGCTGGGCGAGCGTCTCGCGCTTGCGTGACTCCAGGCGCAGGCCGGAATCCGCCGGCTGCACGCCACGACGAAGCTCGCATGCCGGATCGTCGACGCTGGGCAGCGTGGTATCGCGGACCAGAACATCCTTGACCATGAGCTTGGGCTTCACACGACCCTGCCAATGCTCGGCAACGGCCTCGAACACCAAGTCGACGGCGCTGTCGCAATTGATAAGCTTGTCGATCTGCGGTACACGAAACATGATGGCCGGCACACTCGCGGCGCCATCCGTCGCCACGAAGCGCATGTGCTCGCCGGTCTTACCCACCACGGCGCGATCACACATCGTCACGCCCTCGGCAGCCAGCAGCGGCACCTTATTACCCTGGCCAAACGGCTCAAGGCGGGAAATCTGCTCGATGGTCTCGATATTCAATTCGGAAAGGTCGACCGTGGCGGCAACCTCGTCGGTGTCCTCAAAGTCCTCGGCGGGAAGCTCGGACAACACGGCTGAAAGGCGACGGCGGAACTCATCGAGCTTGGATGCCTCGATGGTCACACCCACCGCACCGGCATGTCCGCCGCGACGAATCATCAGGTCGGAGCAGCGCTCGATGGCGTCAAACAGGTTAACTTTGCCCACCGAGCGACCAGAGCCGCGCGCGATACCGTCCTCGATCGAGAACAGCAGCGCCGGCACGTGATAGCGGTTGGTCAGACGGCTTGCCACGATGCCCTTGACGCCCTCGTGCCAGCCTTCGCCGCCCACGACGATCGCGCGTCCGCCGTCATAGGTCTCCTCGACCTTTGCCATGGCATCGCGCGTGAGCTCCGCCTCGATCTCACGGCGCTGGCGGTTGATTTCCTCGAGCTCAGCCGCCAGTGCGCTTGCTTCGATGGGATCGCGGGCAAGCAGCAGGTCGAGCGCCAGCTTGGGATCAGCCATGCGACCGGCAGCGTTTAAGCGGGGAATGAGCGAGAATGACAGGCCATCCGCCGTAATGCTCGAAAGGTCCGCCTTGGCGAGCGCGGCAAGCGCGATATAGCCGGGGCGAGCGGTTACGCGCATCTGCTGGATGCCCTCGGCAACCAGCGCGCGGTTCTCGGGCGTGAGCGGCATCATGTCGGACACGGTGCCCAGCGCCGCGACCTCGATTAGCGAACGCCAATACGACGGCTTGCCCAGGCGCTCACCCAGGACTTGCACCAGCTTGAGCGCCACACCAGCACCGGCAAGCTCACGCGAGGGGCCCTCGTCCTCGAGCTTGGGGTCGGTCAGGGGCACACCCTGCGGCACCTGGTCGGAGGGCTCGTGATGGTCCGTGACCACCAAATCGATCCCCAGGCTCTCCAGATAGGAAACCTCTTCCTTGGCGGCAATGCCGTTATCGACGGTCACGATCAGCTGGGGGCGAGCAAGCTCGTTAACGCGGTCGAGCGCCGCGCGCGAAAGACCGTAGCCTTCATCAAAGCGATGCGGAATAAACGGCGTGACATCGGCGCCAAACGTGCGCAGCGCCTCGGTCAACAGGCAGGTCGACGTAATACCGTCAACGTCAAAATCGCCAAAGACTGCAATGTGCTCGTGGTTGCGAATAGCACGCTCGACGCGGTCGGCAACGACCGACATGCCCGGGATAATGAGTGGGTCGGCCCAGTCGCGATCGAGCGAAGGCGTCAAAAACAGCTGGCCTTCCTCGATGGATGTAATGCCGTGCGCAACCATAATGCGCGCCACCAGCCCGGGTATGCCCAGGCCAGCCGAAAGCTCCTTTTCGAGCTCGGGGTTTTGCTGAGCGACCGCCCAGCGATGCGTCGTCTTAAGCGATGACATAGGCACCCACCCCCGATAGGGGCAGGTCGCCGCGATACCTCTCACGGTTCATAGCGATGAGTCCTCTGTGTATGCCCGCTTCGGCAGGCAGATCTGTTGAACGAATTTATTATACCGTGCAGCGCGGACGCAAATCGCCTCGGCACGCGGCGGTTTCGGTAAACGATGCCGGTAATAGCCTCGAAATATTCGAGCGTTTCTGACGCGCGGACGCATGCGAGCGTCTAGCATATCCATTCAAACGGATTCACGAGCAAAGGGAGTCACAAGAGCATATGAAGCAATGGGTTGGACTGGGCAAGTTTCTCGCGGGGCACATGCAAATCATCGTTCCGATTTGCGTGGCGCTCGGCGTGCTCTTTCCTCAGCAGATCGGCGTTCTCAAGCCCATCGTTCCCACCCTGTTTGCCTTTATGACGTTCCAAGGCGCGCTCAGCAACACCTTCCATCAGGTAGCTGAGGTGTTCCGCCGTCCCCTGCATCTGATTTTGGCGTTATTTGTCTCAGCTGTGATCATCCCCATCGCGGCGTATGCCATGGGCTCACTGTTCTTTGGCTCCAACCCCAACCTTGTCTGCGGCATCGTGCTCGAATACAGTGTGCCCGTGGCAGTCACCGCTTTTATGTGGATCAGCATGTTCGGCGGCAACGGCCCGCTCGCACTCACCATCATCCTGACGTCCTCGGTCATCTCACCTGTGACGATTCCGCTTACGCTCAAGCTCCTGCTGGGCGCCACCGTCTCGATCGACGTGCCAAGTATGATGCAGAACATGGCCTTTATGATCGCTATCCCCGCCGTGCTCGGCATCGTGATCAACGAGCTCACGCGCGGATGGGGGCACGAAAAACTCTCCCCCGCGCTCTCACCCGCCTGCAAGTTCATGATGATGGGCGTTATCGCCTCCAACTCCACCGCCATGAGCGAGTACATGCTGCACATGAACGCGGTGCGCTTGGAAGTAGCCCTCTTTATTTTGGTCTTCGCCATCAGCGGCTTTGTCGTCGGCATTCTGGTCGCTCGCGCGCTGCATCTGCCATATAGCGAAACGACCACCATGTGCTTTACCTGCGGCATGCGCAATATCTCTTCGGGCGCCGTCATCGCCACGCAATACTTTCCGGGCGAAGTTGTGTTTCCCGTCATGTGTGGAACGTTGTTTCAGCAGGTGCTCGCCTCGCTTATCGGGCACTTCTTTGAGCGTCTGACCGGCGAGGAGCGCGCCGCCCAGCGCAAGCGCGTCGAGGCCGGCCGCGATGCAATGGCGCGCTAAACCGTCCGCAGTGTGCGGGCGCTCACTTTACGATGTGAGCGCCTCCAGATGTGCGCGGAGTCGCTCCGCATCGACATCGAGCGTGGTCTCAGCATTGACCTGAGCCAGCCGATACCCGACAAAGTAGGGTGAAACCACCCAACGTGGAAGCGCCTTGGCAATGGTCCGGCCGCTCATGTGATAGAAGAACAGGTTGTACGACTCTGCACGACCGCCATGGTGCTCGTGCAAGATATAGCGCAGAGCTGCCTGGATTGCGTCGGCGAAGAGATCCGCCTCGGCTTGGTCTCTCGTGTCATCGCTGGCGGCGATTCCCTGCGGGGCTGAAACGTTGATCTCAAAGAACCCCATGATCGGTTCGGTTGAGATGTTGACCGCGATTCTCCCCTGTCGCCAGACATTGATGCCTTCGAAATTGGCAGAAGTCAGCGAAGCATAGCCGTCTTCCTGCTCCAAACCCACAATCTGCATGTGCGGATGAACGAGACTACCGCCCGAGAGCGGACCCTTGTTCTTGTACATGAGCACGCTTCGATACTGCTGTGAATCGATCATCTGCTGCCAACAGCCCAGGGCAAACCGCATTACATGATGCAGCTCGTCCGCCGCATAGGTCACCAGGTCGGCATCGTGATCGGCCGACTCGATCAACACGGTCTGACGAGTGGCCCGCAAGGTCTTGAACTTATTCTCGAGCCAGATGCAATCACCATCGCGCTGGATGATGTTGACGAGCCCCTCCGTGTCGCAAAAGGGACATGAAGTACCGGGGCGACGGTTGTCGTCGGGCTTGCTGCTCGCCTGCTGAACATCAAATACCAGCGCCATGGGCTATACCTCCAGCGGCACGATCTTGGTGCCATGGAGCTCGGACACGCCCAGCGCCGCCGCGACCGCATCGCGGTTGGCCGCGGTGATGCCACCACCGGGAAGGATGGTCAAGCGATCGCCCGCATACTCGATCAAGCGAGCCAGATGATCGAAATTACCCTCAATCGGCGTGCCGGCCGCTCCGCCGTGCGTCAAGATGCGCGTAACGCCGCAGTCGGCAAGCGTGTCAATTGCATCGAGCTGAGCCTCGGGTGAGAGCTGGTCAAATGCCATGTGGAAGGTGATGTCGATGAGCTCACGCTTGCACTCCTCTGCCGCACAGCCCGCAGCCATCACGAGGGCGCCGAGGGTGAGCTCGTCGAGCGCCCAGCCGCCGGCACAGGGCTTGCAGCATCCAAAGACCAGGCCGTCAACGCCGGCACTCACTGCAAGGCCCAGATCCATCTCCATCATGCGCAGCTCGTCCTGGCTGTAATGAAAGTCGCCACCACGCGGGCGAATCATGCACATCACCTGCGCATCATGCTCGTGAGCATAGTTGACCGTAGCGCTGATAACGCCGGCGGAAGGCGTGGTGCCACCGACGGCGAGGTTGTCGCACAGCTCAATGCGCCCCGCACCGGCCTCGATAGCCGCCGGCACCCGCTCAAAGTTCTCGGCACAAAACTCGTACAACATAGATAGACCCCCAAAGGCAGCAAGTGTTTTCCGACGGGCATTGTCGCACGCCCCCATGAAGTTGCGGTGGAATAGGGACTGTTTTGGCCTCTGAGACTCCCATTTAGCCCCTATTCCACCGCAACATAAAGGGGGTAGTCGTTGGGGACGTTCTTAAACGACTAGTCATTCAAGAACGTCCCC